>DATMYQ010000223.1:0-8401 GCA_035560935.1 Patescibacteria group bacterium
TGGAAATAGTATACTACAATAAGGCAAAACACAAGGTGTCATAACGGCTGGCGTGAAGGTTGACCAGTGATTGTGCTGGAGATCATTTCTTTCATCTGAGAGAAAATGGTCTCTTTTTGTTTTTCAACGCATGGCAGACACCACTAAACAAAGGCGAGGAGGAAGGAAAATGATTGATTTGCGGCAGAACACCTGCCCCACCCGGGAACAGCGGGGCAACGGCATTAATGCGTATTTTGGGAAAGCCAGTGATCTTGTCAAACAGGTGAAAGAGGGAACCATAACCCATAAAGAACGCTCCTTTCAACAATCATCCGGTTGTATACTGAACTTCTATCTGACCCAGCGGGTTATGACTATCCGGGATGCCGTCATGATTGTTCACGCACCGGTGGGATGCTCGGCGGTAGGTTTGGGATACCGGGAAGCCTTTCGGAAAATTCCGGTTTCCCTGGGGCGGCCGGACAATTTTGACTTTCACTGGCTGACGACCAACCTGAATGAACAGGATGTAATTTACGGGGCGGCGGATAAGTTAAAATACGCCATCAGAGAAGCGCAGTCCCGGTACAACCCCAAGGCAATTTTTGTGATGGCGTCTTGCACCACCGGGATTATTGGCGAAGATATCGCCGGTACGGTGGAAGAGATACAACCGGAGATTGATGCCCGGATTGTGGCTATTCACTGCGAGGGTATTCGTTCCAAACTGATCCAGACCGGCTACGATACTTTTTGGCATGGTGTACTCAAGTATCTGGTGAAAAAGCCCACCAAGAAGCAGAAAGACCTGGTTAATGTGGCCAGCATGCTATCCTATACCTGGCAGGACCGGTTGGAAATCACCCGTTTACTGGATGCGATCGGATTGCGGGCCAATTTCATTCCGGAATTCGCCACGGTGGACCAGTTTGAAATTCTCTCGGAAGCCGCTCTCACCGCACCCATTTGCTCCTCCTTTACCGACTATCTTTCCCGGGGACTGGAGCAGGAATACGGCGTACCCTATTTCCTCTATCCCTCGCCGGTGGGTGTTGAACATACCGACTTGTGGCTCAGGGAAGTCGCTAAGTACACGAATAAAGAAAAAGAAGTGGAAAAGCTGATTGCCAAAGAACATGACAAGTGGTTACCCAAACTGGAAGCGATCCAAAAAGAATTTGCCAGGATTGGAAACGGCAAAGACATTAATGTGCTGGGGTCGCTGGGACAGGGACGCATGCTGACTCAGGTACCGTTTTTCAATGAGCTGGGCGTAAAAACGCCGGCGGCGATTTGCCTGGATTTTGACGATTTAGTAGCCGAAGAAACCGAAAAACTGATCGACGAGGTTGGAGATTTCGACGTGCTGGTCAATACCTTTCAGGCGGCGGAAGTGGCGCATCATACCCGCCGCTATGATCCGGACATCGCTCTGACCTGCCCGTTCCAGGGCAGCGCTTACAAGCGGGATAAGAGCACCACCCGGATTCACTCGAACCGGGGCGACGCCCGTCCCTGGAGCGCGCAGGCCGGTTACACCGGTGCTGTGGCTGCCGGTAACTTTTTATTGCAGACGACTAAAAACCGCTCTTTCCAAAAGATCATGCTGGAGAAGACGCCGGATGTTTACAATGAATGGTGGTACCAGCAGCCTGATCCCCTCTATTACACTAACAAGGAGGCCAAATAACCGATGACCTTGGTAGCAGAAAAACCAAAATACAAAGAATATCCGGAAGTTGTGGAAGCACCTCGTTATTCTTGCGCCATGGGTGGCGCTTACGGAGCCGCCTTGGCCACCTTTGGCTCCGTTCCCATTCTTCATGCCGGCGGCGGTTGCGGCTTTGCCCAAAATTTTGGACTGAGCTTTGCCGCCGGACTGAACAGTCCGGGACCGGTGGGTGGCGCCAGTACTCCCTGCTCGACGCTGGTGGAAGAACACGTGATTTTTGGCGGCGAGGATAAGCTGCGCAAGCTGATCTCCAGCACCATTGACCTGATGCCGGGCGATTTATATACGGTTATTTCAGGCTGCGTGCCAGCGTTGATCGGCGATGATGTGGACGCGGTGGTGGCGGAGTTTCGTGAAAAAACTCCAGTCATCCATGTCAAAACCTCCGGTTTTGCCGGCAACACGTATAAAGGCTATGAACTCTATTTTGACGCGGTAATTGATCAATTATTGACAAAACTGCCGGTCAAGCAGAAAACTGTAAATTTGCTGGGGATTGTTCCCAATCAGAATTTGTTCTGGAAGGGCGATTTGCAGCTGTTAAAGAGCTTGTTGAAAAAGGTTGGCGTGGAAGCCAATATCATTTTTACGGATTTGGACGGGCTGGGGGCTTTGCGCCGCATTCCGGAGGCGGAGCTGAATTTGGTATTTTCTTTATGGGGTATCCCGGCGGCGGAAAAATTAGCGGAGCGTTTTGGCACGCCCTACCAACGGTTCGATGCGATACCCATTGGCCCCAAAGAGAGTACTCATTTTTTGCAAACTGTTGCTGCACGGCTGGCACTGTCGCCGGAAGTTGTCGACCAGGTGATAAAAGAAGAGGAAAGCAACGCCTATCGTTTTACCGAGTACATCGGTAATGTACTGGTTATTGCCGTGCCTCACGCCTATTATGCGGTCATTGCCGACAGCAGTACTGCGATTGCCATCAATCGTTACTCCGCCAACGAACTGGGCTTTAATCCGGAGATTGTGATTATCACCGATGATCCGCCGGAGGAATACCGGGAGGAGATCGTGAGAAACCTGACGGAAGGCTTGGAAAGCATTCAAAAGCCCAAAGTTGTGTTTGAAATTGATTCCCATAAGATACGCTTACTGCTCCGGGAATATACAGTGCAAATTATTTTCGGCAGTTCGCTGGAACGTTATCTGGCCGAGAAAGAGCTGGGCGGCGCGTTGTGGCTCGGTATCGGTTTTCCGGCCTATGACCGCCTGATCATTGATCGCAGCTATGCCGGTTATCGCGGTGGTCTCAATTTAATGGAGGATTTAATGATTAAGTATGGCGGGCCGCTGTAATAAACGGTGCTCGGGTAACCGGGAAAAAAGGTAGAAAAGCGCAAAAGGCTGCCTCCGGAAAGAAAAATGGGAGGTAGCCATTTTTCTATCGGGGAGGGACCGATGTGAATCATTACTTTCAGCGTATAAATAATGTTTTCATTGAGGCTGCCGGAATATTGACACTGATGGTGCTGTGGGAGCTGGGGCCGCGAGCCGGTTGGCTGGACACACAGTTCTTCCCGCCGCTGTCGAACGTGTTGCTGGCGTTGTGGAAGCTGGCGTTGAACGGTGTGTTGTTTATCCATATTTGTGCCAGCCTGCAGCGGATTTTTATTGGTGTCGGTTTGGCCGTGGCTGTTGCTGTGCCGCTGGGCTTTCTGCTGGAATTGGTTTTTCCCAGCCTGGCTCGCAAACTGACGCCACTGTTTCGCCTCTTTGAACAGGTAAATCCATTGGCATTGTCGGTAATATTTATCCTTTTTTTCGGGATTGGGGAAATTACTAAAATTTTTATCATTTTATGGTCGATTGTCTGGATGATTCTGTTCAGCACTATGGGCGGGATTCGTTATGTGAATCCGCTATACCTTAAAATTGCCCGTTCTTATGGGGCGGATCGCTGGACCGTTTTTAGAAAAGTTATTCTGCCGGGAGCAGCACCGACGATTTTTACCGGGATACGTGCCGCGGCAACCTATGCCTTTTTTATTTTGATTGTCGCCGAATCCATGGGTGCCTATCATGGTCTGGGACGGTTCATTCGCACCTCAACGTTTGGTTCTTGTATTGTAGTGGCGGTTTTTGGCATGGCCATGGATTACGGACTATTTTGGCTGGAGACTTGGTTGCTGCCCTGGAAATACGGTCTGATGGACCGGGAAGGTCAGGATCAGGTGAAATAAATAGAGGACTACCGCGAAACCTTGTTTCGCGGTAGTCCTCTATTTATAGATGTATTAGCGTTCAATCAGTCCGTTCTTATGGGCAAAGGCAATCAATTGCATCCGGTTTTGCAGGTGTAGCTTGGCCAGGATATTGCGCAGATGATTTTTTACGGTACTTTCGCTGATGAATAGTTTTTCGCCGACGTCTTTGTTGCCCAGACCTTCACTGACGCACTGCAATACTTCATTTTCCCGTTCGGAAAGGTTGGTACCGGTAAGAGCGGGTTTGGGGGTGGAAAATTCTTGCAGAATCTTGGCGGCCAGTACCCGGGAGATCGGCGCATCACCTTGCACAATAGCGTTGATGTAATCCAGCCAGTACTCGGGTTCCATGTTTTTCAGCAGGTAGCCCTGCGCGCCTTTTTTGATGGCTTCAAAAAAATCCTGCACGTCGTCAGATATGCTGAGGATGACAATTTTTATGTAGGGCATTTCCTCTTTGATCAACCGGGTAGCTTCCAGTCCGCTGCCGCCAGGCATGCGGATGTCCATTAAAATCAGGTCCGGCATCAACTCGCGGGATTTTTCCAGTGCTTCCGGACCGCTGGTGGCCTCGCCGACAATTTCAAACATCGATTGTGGTGACAGAATGCTGGCTATGCCTTTGCGCGACAATAGGTGATCATCGACGATTAATACACGGACAGACATAAATTTGACCTCCTTTCCGAGAGAGTACGTATTCATTTCTGTTGATGCCGCATTCATTGAATCAGCAATTCCCTAACGCTCCCGGTAAATGGTGATGGTAGTGCCGATACCGGGAAAACTTTGCAGATTCCATTTGGCGCCAAGGGCCTGTACATCCTCTTTCAGGCTTTTTAAACCGAAGGAAGCGAACGAAGCGGCCTCTTCTGTGACAAAGCCTTTGCCGTTGTCGCGGATGACCAGGGAAAAATGCCGTTTGTCCGCCGTAAGATAGACGGTAGCCTGGCTGGCGGCGGCATGCTTGCGGATATTCAGCATCAGTTCCTGAAAAATACGCAGCAGCTGAGACTTTTCCTGGGGACTGAAGCAGCTATCCACCGGGCCTTCGACCCGGAAGTTTACTTTCATAGCGCTTTGTTCCCGATAGACGTTAAGATATTTTTGAAAGGCATCCTTCAGCCGGATATCCGGGCAGGCAACTTGCTGGAGTGCGAAAATATGCTGCCGGATTTCGGCGTCGGTCATTTTGATGGCGGCTTTTAGTTCGCCGACGGCGGCCAGCGATTTTTGATCATGCTGCAGAGCCGATTCGATTTCACTGGCCTTGATATTCATAAAAAACAACGCCTGAGCCACGCTGTCGTGAAGTCCCCGGGCGATCCGGTCCCGCTCTTGCAGGATGGCGGTTTCCGCCTGTTCCCGCTGTAGCCGGTTGGTCGTGTTTTCCAGTAGAGCAAATACTCCGTGGAAATAGAACACAAACAGCAGGCCTGTCAGTGAGGCTACCAGCAGGTTTCCCCATTCCATGGAAACAATATCCAAAAAATGATGCCGGAAAAATTCAAATGCGCCGATGATAAACGCGGATAATAATGCGGAAATCCACTTTAGACGTGTGGTATTCATCACTGCTCTCCCTAAAACAGGTTTATTTATGACTAAAATTATAATAATACTAGTGATATTCATACTTTAACGGGATGGCGGCGATTTTGTCAAGGGTCAATTGCTGCCACCGGCAATAGGGCATCCGGTAAATAGATCAGGAGTGTATTGACAATTACGCCTGGCTGCGGTACAATCATTTACAACTTCACATTGCAGGCTGACTAGAGAACCTAGAGGCCATATTGCTGTTACCGGCAATATGGCCTTTCTGTTTTTATTTTCCAGGGGGGAATGGCAGCGGAAAAAACAGTGTGAGCCATTGTCAGGGCTTGGCACAAAATAAAACTGTGCTGGAAAAGAGGTAGGTATTATGCGTAAATTGATCACGGAAGTTCCCCGGGGGAAAAACCAACTCATTACCCACGGCCTGGGGGCACTGGGATAAGATGATCAGTATCAGAGATTTAAATAAACGTTACGTGACGCCTCATTCAACGGTAACGGCGGTGGACTCGGTCAGCCTGGAGGTGGCGCGGGGCGACATTTACGGCATTATTGGATTCAGCGGCGCCGGTAAATCGACGCTGATTCGTTGCCTGAACCGCCTGGAAGAGCCGGATTCCGGCTCAGTGGTTATCGGGGGACGGGATATTACGGCGATGGATAAAAATCAGCTGCGGCTGGCCCGCCAGAAAATCGGTATGATTTTTCAGCAGTTTAATTTGCTGGATGCCAAAACGGTGTTTGACAACGTGGCTTTTCCGCTGGAAGCGGCCGGATATCCCCGGGAAAAGATTCGCCGCCGGGTGGAGGAATTTTTAAACCTGGTAGGACTGGAAGATAAACACCGGGCCTATCCGCTGCAATTAAGCGGCGGACAAAAACAGCGGGTTGGCATTGCCCGGGCGCTGGCCAATGAGCCGGAAGTTATCCTCAGCGATGAAGCGACATCGGCGCTGGACCCTCAGACCACCTACTCCATCCTGGAATTACTCAAAGACATCAATAAAAAATTCGGCGTGACCATTGTCCTCATTACGCACGAACTGGACGTTCTGCATCATATCTGCAACCAGATGGCGGTGATGGAGAAAGGCCGAATTGTGGAGCAGGGACCGGTGGATCAGTTTTTTCTGAACCCGGAAAGTGATACGGCCAAGCGTTTTGTCGGTATTTTGCAAAGCTTTCAGTCGCAAAGACTGTACCGGGAGGGAGCAGGAATATGAACCGGGATTTATGGGATTTGCTGCTGACCGGGCTGGGTGAGACGATGTACATGGTGATTTTGGCTACGGCGATCGCCTTGCTGATCGGATTGCCGCTGGGCGTGATTTTGGTGGTGACGGAAAAAGGAAACGTGTGGGAAGCGCCCCGATTTAACCGGGTGCTGGGCACCGTGATCAATGTGTTGCGTTCGTTTCCTTCCATTATACTCATTGTGGTCTTGTTGCCGCTGGCCCGTTTGATTGTCGGGACGACGCTGGGAGCTACCGCGGCCATAGTGCCGTTGTCCATTGGATCAGCGCCGTTTTTGGCGCGAATTATTGAAAACTGCTTAAAAGAAGTCAATTTTGGAAAAATCGAAGCGGCCATGGCGGTAGGCGCCAGCCCGCTGAGGATCATCACCAAAGTTCTGATACCGGAGGCATTGCCGTCTCTTGTCCGGGGGCTGACGATCGCCGTTATTGCCATTATTGGGTTCACTGCCGTGGCGGGAGCCATTGGCGCCGGTGGTTTGGGCAGTCTGGCTATCCGGTTTGGATATCTGCGTTACCGTGACGACATTATGTTGGCCACGATTATTGTTTTAGTCATTCTGGTGCAGGGGGTCCAATGGGGAGGTGATTATATCGCCGGGTATATCAACCGGAAGCGCTACAAATTTGATTAAATGCAGGTAATATGCGAAGAAAGGGTGTTTACTATGACAAACAAGAATTGGCGTAAGGCATTATCGGTATTATTGATTGGAACTATGGCCGGAGTATTCGCCGGTTGCTCTTCAGATAAAAAAGAAGCGACACCGGCAGCGGCGCCGGCCGCCAAGGAGATTACCGTGAAAATCGGAGCATCAGCAGTGCCGCATGCGGAAATTTTGAACTTTATCAAACCGAAGCTGAAGCAGGAAGGAGTGAATCTGGAAGTGCTGGTTTTGGATGATGAGGGCCAGCTGAACCCGGCGCTGCAGTCCAAACAACTGGACGGCAACTTCTTCCAGCATGTGCCGTATCTGGATTCGGTAGCCAAAGAGAAGGGCTTTGATTTCTTTGTGGCGGCTAAAGTTCACGTAGAACCGATTGGCTTCTATTCGCAAAAAATCAAAAACAAAGATGAACTGAAGGATGCCGCCACAATAGCCATTCCTGACAACCCGTCCAATGAATATCGTGCATTAGTGTTGCTGCAACAGAATGGCCTGATCAAACTGAAGCCGGATTTGGGAAAATTCTCTGCCACACCGCGGGATATCGCGGAAAATCCTAAGAATTTAAAATTTGTTGAAGTGGATCCCGGCCAGCTGACCCGCAGTCTGCCGGATGTGGATGCCGCCGTGATCAACACCAACCGGATTCTGGAAGCGAAGATTGACCCTAAAACAGCGCTGTTCCGTGAAGATGCCAACTCTCCCTATGCCAATGTCATCGTGGTGAGAAAAGGCGATGAAAACCGGCCGGAAATCAAAAAAATACTGGCGGCGGTCACGTCACCGGAAGTTAAAAAATTCATCCAGGATAAATACGGTGTGGCGGTAGTTCCTGCCTTTTAAATCGCCATTAATGTAAACCTGTGCTGATCAGTCAATACACTGAAGGCCGGCATCACTCCTCGGAGTGGTCCGGCCTTTTGCCTTACGGAAAGAGGTCAAATATAGCAGGTAAAGAACACAACCTGTTTATGAATAAAATAAAAATAAGGAGTGATG
>DATMYQ010000224.1:0-6204 GCA_035560935.1 Patescibacteria group bacterium
GTTATATACTATCCAAAATGTTAGTAAGGGAGTTTGTTATTATGGAAGATTTTGATCAAAAATACAGCCGGTGTCCCATGTACTATACGTTATCGCTGCTGGAAGGCAAATGGAAATGGATTATTTTATGGGAAATCTCCAAAATGGAAGTCATTCGCTATAACCAGCTTAAAGACACCTTGCAGCCGATTTCTCACCGCACCCTCAGCCATCAGCTGAAAGAATTGGAGGCCGGCAGCCTCATTCATCGCCAGCAGTACAATCAGGTGCCGCCGAAGGTAGAATATTCCCTGACCGAGAAAGGCAAAACTTTGATCCCTGTATTGGACTTCATGTACAACTGGGGTAAAGAACACATAGACGCGCCGGAAGAAGTGGCCCCCTGGCTCCTGCCGCCAACCGTCGCCGGCCATAACGTTGACAAACTTTAAATCGTTTTTTTAGCCAAATTTCCCATTCTTTGTTGACCTTGCCAATGCTGCCGTCCACATAATTGTTGCCTTGGCGCGAGTAATAAACAATAAGGCTCTTTGCTTTCGTCATTTTCTATCCCTCTTTCTTCTGCCGGTTAAAGATAATTCTTGTTTACATTGTTGCTGTAGTCCCTGGAGTTAACTTCGAGTCAAGTTTTTTAAAAGATTGCTTTCAGCGGGCACAAAAAAAACCGCCGTACGGCGGCAACCACACTATCACATATTAGGTCGTCAGCGTTTTCGATACGCTACCAGTGTCCGGTACCCAATCCAAGCATAAGAAACGATAAAAACAGTCCAGATCGCCAGCGTATAACGCAGGAAAATTTCCGTAAAATAGACTCCCAATAAAATACCGAATGTGATCAGTGCGATTTTTAAGCAAGCGTAGTCAAATAACGTATAAGTTTTGGCAGCATCCATGAATCCGTCCAATACTTTCAGCATGATACTCACCTCCTTTCTTACCCCTTACCTCTACTTCTATTATACCACTTTATCAGAATATTTTGTAAACAATATGTGTTTTCCGCAGCCTGTCCACAAAAAAACAGACGTAACAGAATGGCGGCAGTCCGTCACGGTCTTGTTTTTTGTCGTCTTAACTTTGTGATGTCGTGCTGCTTAAACTTTTTCGCCGCAATGCGCCGGCGCGTGATTTCCTTTTACGTTCAGTTAAGTTCAGTCGGCTTTCGGCTCGCGGATGGTAATGGCCAAAAGGGCCGAGGCGGAAACCGCGCAAATAATAAACAGGAACGCGCCGTCGAAGGAGCCCTTGCCTAAATCGATGAGGTATCCCATCACCAGCGGGGAGATAAAACCCGCCAGCTGGCTGCCGACGTTGATGGTTCCCGAAGCGGAGCCCATGATCCGGGCCGGGAACTGTTTAATAATGATCCCCCAAAGTGAGGACAGCGCAAACAGCAGGCAAAAAGCCCCGGCGCACTGATATACTACCGCCATATCGGCGGAAGCCACCGTAAAGGTAAGATACAAGAATACGGCGCTCAGCGCGGAGCTGACGATGAACAGCCACTTGCGCCCGCTTTTTAAGTAATCCGATAAGTAGCCGCCCAGCAAAGAGCCGACGGTTCCCACGAAAAAGGGCAGCGACCCGACAATACCGGTTTTAATGAGTGAGAAACCCCGCACTTTCATCAGGTAAGAGGGCAGCCAGGACACAAAGCCCCAAAACGTGATGGTAAACAAAAACCAGATGATCATCATTTGCCATAGCACCGGACTTTTCAGCACGTCCAGATAAGAGAGCTGTTCCCCAGCGGCTCGCGGTCCTGCGGCGGGGTCCAGCTCCTCCAGCTCCTCGGGGGTCATGTGCGGATGCTCGGCGGGATTGTCTTTGTAATACCACCAGATTAACGCCGCGATGAAAAGCCCCGGAACACCCAGGACCACAAAAACGGTGCGCCAGCCGTAATAGGCGATAATTCCCGCGCCGATCAACGAGGCCAGCGCCGGCCCCAGCGTATTGATCGTGCCGGTGATCGCCATGGCGGTGCCTTTTTGCGCGTTGGGAAAATAGGTGGCGATCGCTTTGAAGGAAGCGCCGGGAAAACAGCCTTCCCCCAGTCCGAAAACGAAGCGGCAGCCCAGCATCAGCGGGAACGACGCCACCGCTCCGGTTATCGTCGTAAAAATCGACCACCAGGTTATGCCCACCGCCATGGTTTTCCGGGAGCCGAACTTATCCGCCAAAAAACCGCCCGGAATCTGAAAGAGCGCGTAGCCAGCGAAAAAGGCGCTCAGTATCGCGCCCTGCGCGGTGGCGTCCAGCTGAAACTCCTTGCCCACAAACGGCAGCGCCAGACTCATCACCATGCGGTCAAGAAAGGAAAACATCCAGCCGCAGATGATCAGTATCAATACGGAATACCGCAGCCGCCAAAAACCCGTTGAAGTTGTTTTTTCCATTGATTTGTCCCCTTTAGTCATTATTTTATCGGATCGGCGGTGTTATCCCGCGGCCCGTTAAGAATTCTGCAGCAGATGGACTGCGGAATTCGCCAGCACCTCTACGCCATAGCGCAAAGCGGTCTCGTCCAGGTCAAACCGGGGGTGATGCAGCGGATAGCGGGTCGCTTCCTTTTCGTTCGCCGTACCGATGAACATAAACGCCCCCGGGATTTTTTCCAGGTAGTAGGCGAAATCCTCACAAGCCAGCACCGGCGTCATCACCTCGACCCCTTCGTCCCCCAGCATCTCCGCGCCCGCCGCCAGCAGTCGGGCCGCCGGTCCGGGACTGTTGATCAGCGCCGGATAGCCGATCAGCTTTTCCAGCGTAAAGCCTGCGTCATTGGCTTCACACAGGTTCCGGCATATTTTTTCGATGCGCTGGAATACGCTTTGCCGGATTTCCTCGTCGAAACAGCGCAGAGTGCCTTTGATTTCCACCTTTTCCGGGATGATATTCACCGCTTCCCCGCCCTGAAACACGCATACGGCCAACGCAACCTGTTCCAGCGGGTCCACGTTGCAGCCCACGATGGAGTTGATCGCCGTCACGATCTGCGTCCCCGTCAGAATCGGGCTGACGGCCTGGTGGGGCATGGAGCTGTGTCCGCCTTTTCCCTGGACCGTAATGTGGAAAACCGACGCGGAAGCCATCATCCGGCCGCGGGCCACGGCCATTTTTCCCGCCGGATAAGCGGGCCACAGGTGCGCCCCAATAATCTCGCTCACGCCCTCCAGCCCTCCGGCCTCAATCATGCCCAGCGCCCCGCCGGGGAATTGTTCTTCGCTGGGCTGAAACAGCAGACGGATGCTGCCGTTCATTTCGTCCTTCAGCTGTGTCAGCACCGCCGCCGCTCCCAGCAGCATCGCCATATGCCCATCGTGGCCGCAGGCATGGCAGACGCCGCTGTTTTTCGAGGCGTAAGCCTGGCCGCACTCATCCGGGATGGGCAGAGCGTCCATATCCGCCCGCAGGGCGATGAGCCGCCCCGGCTTCGTGCCTTTTATTTCCGCGACGACTCCGGTTCCGCAGGCCTTGACCGGCTGCAGCCCCAAACCGGTCAGGAATTCCATTACCTTTTCCTGGGTCCTGTATTCCTTGGCGCTCAACTCCGGATGGGCGCGAAAGTGCCGACGCAGCGCCACAATTTCCGCATGCCGTTCCCGGGCTAAAGCCTTAATTTTTTCACGCATAAATATTTTCTCCTCTTTTAATCCTGCGTCCACCCATTTTCATCTTTTCAAAAAATTATTCCTCAAAAAATACGCCAGCCCCTGAACACGAGTTCTGGCTGGCACATATACACAACGAGCGGCTTGCATCCTCTCCGCCCATCATCAGCAGCAAACATGTGACAATAATTAAACTATTTAACATCAAATCCCAAAATCCTGCATTTTTTTGCCGGCAGGCACTGCCGTTCCCGTTAGGACAGTGCATCTTTAATATTGTTGCCTTTTCGGCAATTATTCATTATGCGGCGGCGGTTGGTTCAGTACCAGCCAGTATAGGCCAAATTGCCCCACGGCCGCCGAAAATTGCGCAAAGTCAACGGGTTTGTGAATATAGCTGTTCGCGCCCAAATTGTAACTTTCCAGAATATCCTTTTCTTCTTTGGAAGAAGTAAAAATAATGACCGGCAGCGTCCGGGTTTTTTCCGTGCCGCGAATCCGGCGCAAGACTTCAAGACCGTCAACCTTGGGCAGCTTTAAATCCAGCAGGATCAGCACCGGCAGCTCGTCATCTTCATGACCACCGTCAAACAGGTAATTAAAGGCTTCTTCGCCGTCGTGAGCCACGACAACTTTATTGGCAATGTTGTTCTTGCGCAAAGAACGAATCGTTAATAATTCATCATCGGGGTTGTCTTCCACCAACAAAATGACCTGACTTTGCATGTTATCCTTCTCCCTTCAAAGTAAAGTAAAATACCGTCTTTTCCGGCGAAGACACAGCTCCCACCTCGCCCCCGTGCCGTCTGATAATCCGCTTTACAGTGGCCAAACCGATTCCCGTGCCGGCAAACTCCTTGGTGGTATGCAACCGCTGAAACGGGTTGAACAGCTTGTCATAATACTTCATATCAAACCCTACCCCGTTGTCCCTGACGAAAAAGTGTCTTACCTCCGCTTGCTCTATTACGCCAAATTCCACTCGCGGGTTTTGCGTTTTTTCAGTAAACTTCCAGGCATTGCCCAGCAAATTGTACAAAGCCACTCGCAGCAGCCCGCTGTCGCCATAGGCGGTGATTCCCGGGACCACCACGGCGTTCACCGGATGTGACGGATATATTTCCCGCAGTTCAGCAATGATAGACTCGACCACCTCCGACAGATTCACCTGTGAACAATTCATCGGGCTAAGGGTCAGCCGGGACAGTTGCAATAAGTCATCGATCAACTGTCCCATTTTTTGCGTCGCGGCGCGGATCCGTCGCAAATAATCCTGTCCCTGTTCATCAAGACCGGCCTGATAGTCTTCCAGTAAAGCCTGGCTGAGGCCGTCAATCCCGCGGAGCGGCGTGCTCAGGTCATGCGACACCGAATAATTAAAGGTTTCTAAATCCTTGTTGGCGATTTCCAGATTGGTGACCGCCGCTTCCAATTGCAGCGTTCTCTCGCGAACTTTTTGCTCCAGCAGCTCATTACGCCGTCTGACTTCCTGTTCGGCGTATTTCCGGTTTTCAGCTTCGTTATAGAAGAAAAACGCATAGGATAATCCCCCGGCCAGCACAATCAACGCCGCCATCATAGTGACGGTGATACCGACCTGCTGCTGCAGCGGAGCGAACACCTCTGCCGCATCAATTTTGGCCACCAAGAACCAAGGGCTTCCCGGTATCGGGCGCGTATCGGCCAAAACCGGCACTCCCCGATAATCGATTCCTTCAAAAACGCCCACTTCACCGCGGCTCGCCCGAGAGGCCGGCAAGTCCTCATCAGCGATCGACAATCGCAGTTTTAAGGCGGTATCTTTTCGGTGACGCAGCTCATTTAAAAACAAAACGGTATCTCCCTCGCGTCTTACCAGCAGTAATTCCGCAGTGTCGCTGGGCGTTGGCCAGGACTGAACCAGGGGATACAATTCCCGATACGGATTAATGATCACCGAGACCGCTCCCACGCACGGCGCGGATTGTCCCACCGAAAGAATCGGCATGGCCATAACCAACCGGACCCCGCCCGCCTGTTCATCATAATAGAGCAGCGAAAAAATCTCTGTTTTTTCATTTATAGCGGTCAAAGCCGATGTTTCCAACGCCGCATTCATACGAAACGGCTGATCGGAGGCATAGGCCGTCGCCTGCCCGTTCGCGTCAAAAAGATACACGCATTCAAAGCCGTATTCCTTGATTGCCGCCAGCCAGACCTGCAGTTTGGCAGCATTTTCCGGTTGTTCCTGCCGGGCCAGCATCTGGGCAATATTCTGGGCAATGAACGGATCACGTGAAATAAAGCGGAGGATATTCACCTGATCCTGCCGCCAGTCCATAATTTGCGCCCGTTTCAAATCGGCGATCACCGTCAGTTCATCGTGCTGCTTTTTGATAAAATTTCTTTTTTGGTTGTCATAATAGGAATAGCCCACCAACATAATTCCGATCACAATAAACAAAAAAACAGCTATCAATTGTCGTGGTTTCAGTTCAGCCATGATTGCCCCTCTACCCTTTCTCTGATTACGGACGTTGCAGGCGGCGGCACGAAGCGGACCCTTCTTGTTGATCTCCTGTTTTTTTAAAATATTCTCCCTGTTTTATTG
>DATMYQ010000225.1:0-2007 GCA_035560935.1 Patescibacteria group bacterium
ATTTATATGTTTTTGTTTGTTACATAAAAACAATATTCGCCACTTACTGGAAAAAACCTTCTGTATTGCTGGCAATGGAAGCGATATAGCAGGAATCAAGAAATTCGTGACGAATATATCATTGACGTTTATGCCGCTCAGCTCGTGGTTGGCTGTGCCAGCCGCGTGACAAAGGGGATGGAATATGTGAAATATCGTTTTGCGGATCTGATTGACGTGGATAAACTGCAACAATTGGTGGAAACGTTTTGCGCCGTGGCGGAAGTGTCGCTGGAAATTCTGGACCCGGATCTGAAAACTTTGTCAGGTGCGGGAGAGCAGGACGTTTGCCGGCGTTTCCATTCTCTGTGCCCGGAAACGAAAAAACGCTGTCACATAAGCTGGCGGCGGCTTTTTGCACGTTATCCGGAAGAAGAAGGGACGGAGAAAGGCACTTGCGGCAACGGACTTGCCTGCTACGGGGTTCCGATCATTGTCGACGGCCACTACCTGGCCGTGATGCTGGCCGGCCAATTCTTCCGCGAACCGCCGGACGAGAAAAAATTTCGTGAACAGGCCCGCCAATGCGGGTTTAACGAGCAGGATTACCTGGAAGCACTGCGACGGGTACCGGTGATGCCGGTGGGTAAGAGAGAAGCAGTTGCTAAGATGGTCGATGCGTTTGCCCAATTACTGGCAGAAATGGGGCTTACCCGTTTGATCCAGTTGGAAACTATTGATTTATTGTGTATTCGCGGCCAGGAGCTGAAAAAAACCAACGAACAGTTTCTCGCTATCGCTAACTTCACTTATGACTGGGAAAGCTGGATTGGTGTGGATGGAAAACTGCTCTGGGTGAATCCGGCCGTAGAACGGATTACCGGTTACAGCCCGGAAGAGTGTCTGGAAATGGAGGATTATCCCTTGCGAATCGTTCGCCCCGAGGACCGGCGACGAATCGAAAATATTCTGAAAGAAAGACAATATGCCAAGGAAGGTAATGATTTAACCTTTCAAATTATTCGTAAGGATGGGACCCAACGCTGGGTTGCCATGTCCTGGCAGACCATTTGTCAGGGAGATGGTAACGATATGGGATTGCGGCTTTCCGTACGGGACGTGACCGACCGCTGCCTGGCGGAGCAGGCGGTGGCTGCATCGGAAGAGCGTTTTGCCAAAGCATTCTTTTCCAGCCCCGTACCAATGGCGATTCTATCCATGGAGCAAGGAGCCTTATGGGAAGTAAATGAAGCGTTGCTGACGGTCACCGGCTACCGCAAAGCGGAAGTCATTGGCCGCAGCCTGCAGGAGTTAGGCGTCTTTGTCGAAGACAAAGACCGGCAGGAACTGCGGACCTGCTTTTTACAGGAAGGCGTTTTGCGGCAGCGGGAATTTCATTACCGGCGGAAAGACGGACAGGTTGGTATGGCACGAGTTTCGGCGGAATCGGTTCAGATTGATGGGCAGTTATGCATGTTGGCCACCGTTTTGGATATCACTGAGCAAAAACGCTATGAGCGGCAGTTGCGGCACGTGGCATACTATGACATGATGACGGGATTGCCCAATCGCCGCCTGTTTGAAGACCGTCTGAGCGCCACGCTGGCCCACGCCCGTCGGCAGGATGAGGCCGTCGCGGTGATGTATCTGGATTTTGGCGGGTATAAAGCGGCCTGCGCTGGCTTGCCGGAAGAAATTGACTGGCAGTTTGTCCGCGAGATCACAGATCGGTTGATGTGTTCCGTTCCGGAAGTTTATACTGTGGCCAGATTGGATGATACCAGCTTTGGACTGATTGTTCCCAATATTCAGTCTCGGGATGATGCCTTGCGTTTTGCCAACCGGTTGCTGGATTCATTTAAGATGCCGTTTGCTTTAAACCGGAAAAAAGTAATGCTGACACTGACGATTGGGATGAATTTTTTCCCTGATGATGGTAAAGATGCAAAAACCTTTATGAATAAAAATGATCAACGCTTGGCGAAGTGGTCATTATCATCCTAAAATTCGTATTGCATTGTTTTATTG
>DATMYQ010000226.1:0-25163 GCA_035560935.1 Patescibacteria group bacterium
TTCCATTCCCGCTGCAAAGGCGCCTCGGGAATCGTGAAATGCAATCCTAAATTTGCCATACGATGAGGAGATGACACTGTGCTTAAAAAAACCGATAAACTCTTTTCTTTTGAAACAGAAATCGTCACCCAAGGCGCCTACATCCGGCAGTTGGCCAGCAACCCGGAAACGCCCCCCATCTATATGACTACCGCCTTTAATGTGGAAGACTTGGCAGATCTCCAGGAACGTTACGACGCCAAGGGCTTCTGCTACAACCGGAATCGCAACCCGAACCGGAGCGCCCTGATCGAACTGTTGAACTACCTGGAGGGCGGCGAAGCCTCCATTGCCTGCAGTTCTGGCATGGCGGCCATTTCCACCGTGACCCTCTCGCTGGTCAAGCAAGGGGATCATATCCTGTCTGACCGGACGCTGTACGGCGAAACGATGGATACGTTCACCAAGGTACTGGGTCAATACGGCGTGTATGTCACTTATGTGGACTTCACCGATTTAGAGCAGGTAAAAGCCTCTATTCGCCCTAACACGCGGATGCTGTATACAGAAACCGTATCCAATCCGATGATCAGCGTAGTGGATCTAAACGCCCTTTCGGAACTGGCGCATGCCCATCATTCGGTCCTGGTAGTGGACAATACGTTCATGACTGCCGCCCTTTGCCGCCCTTTGGAGTGGGGCGCGGACATCGTGGTGAACAGCCTGACCAAATTCGCCAACGGCCACAGCGACGCCGTCTGCGGCTCTGCCACCGGACGGGCGGATCTTATCCAGCAAGCGTACCAGTTGCAGGTGCTGCTGGGAACCCAGGCCGATCCGTTTACATCCTGGCTGGTGCTGCGTGGCATGAGAACCATGGAGCTGCGGGTAAACAAGCAGGCCGAAAACTCGGCGGCACTGGCGCAGGCTCTGGAGCGATGCCCGTATGTGAAATCAGTGAATCATCCCAGTCTGGCCACCCATCCGCAACACGAGTTGTCCAAAAAACAGTTCAAAAGTTTCGGCGGCATGCTGAGTTTTGTTCTGCCGGACGGCCGCGAAAAGATGAACGAGTTTCTTCGGGCCCTGCACTTTGCGCACTATGCTATGACGCTGGGCGGCTACCGGACCACCCTTTCTCATCCGGTCATGTCTTCCCATTATGATGTGCCCGAAGCCGAACGCACCCGGATGGGCATCACCGACGGAATGCTCCGGGTATCCTGCGGCATCGAAAATACCGATGATTTGGTTACTGATTTTCTGCAGGCGCTGGAAGTGTATCGATAAGCCTTTTTTCCCTCCTCAATTTCATATTTTTCATGAGCGAAGGAGCTTGCCGCATCGTAAACGGTGCGGAAGCTCTTTTTGCGTTTTTTCACTTAATTGAACCAAAAACAAGAACCTATGAGAGGCGGTGGATCGATATCACGCTAAACGCCAACATCAGGAACAGATTAAATAATCCCCAATTTACTTCAAGGAGGTACTTTGTGATGAAAAAATGGTCTTTTCGCGTAACGGCCATCCTGGCCCTCATCCTTTCCCTCTCCGTACTGGCCGGGTGTTCCGGCGATAAAGGAGGCACTCTGAAAGAGAAAAAGATCACCCTTATCTACACATTTTCCACCAATACGCTGGACCCCGCTGTGGACAAACGGTATATGGCCCTGCGGTCCGGCATACTGGAAACACTGGTACGGGTCGACAATGCTTCCATGAAACTGACGCCCTGGCTGGCTTCCTCCTGGCAGACCACGGACGGCTCCCACTGGGAGTTCACCATCCGGGACGGCGTCAAGTTCCATGATGGAAGCCCGCTGGACGCTCAGGCGGTAAAAATCAGCCTGGAAAAACTGACCGCTGCCAACAAAGGCTTAAAGAATAACCTGAAAATCGCGTCGATGGAAGCGCAGGGGCAAAAACTGCTGATCGTCACCACGGAAAACCATCCGGGTCTGGCCTCTGAGCTGGCACATCCCCAGACAGCCATTATCAAGGCTGCTGCCCCGTCTCCGGACACCAAGCCTATCGGCACCGGACCCTATATGGTGGAAAAATTTCAGCCCAACGCCCAGATTGACCTGGTGAAAAATCATCAATACTGGGATGGCAAGGTCAATCTGGATAAAGTAGCCTTCATGACCAACGAAGACGCCAACGCCCGCCTAATGGCCCTGCAATCCGGCGACGCCGACATTATCATGAAACCGGCGTCGGAGTCTCTTAAAACCATCTCCGCCAACCCCAAACTGCAGGTTGACGCAGTCAAAGGTATCAGCCGGGTTCACAACGTCATCTACAACTGTAAACGTCCTCTTATGGTCGATGCTTCTTTCCGCAAAGGTCTGGATGCATTGATCAATCGCCAAGAAATCGTGAATACCGTTTTAATGGGGCAGGCGGATGCCGCTCAAGGTCCTTTTGTAAAAGAGTATCCTTTCGCACCCGATTATTCCGCACATGCCTTCGGACTGGAAAAAGCACTGGAGTACTTTAAGGAAGGCGGCTACCCGGTGGTCAACAACCAGGTATTAGGCAAAGACGGAAATCATCTTAAACTGAAGTTTATTTCTTACACCGCCCAACCTGAATTCCCGGCAATTACGCAAATGATTCAGGATAATGCCAAAAAACTGGGCATTCAACTCACCATCCAATTGGTGGATAACATTGACGACTACCTTATCGCCAATGAAGACTGGGATCTGTCTATGTACTCGGTATTCGCCGTTCCCCGGGGCGATGCCCGCTACTATTTGAATACCTTTATCGCTCCCGGCGCCGCTTACAACTATGCCCGGATCACCAATCCCCAGCTGGGCGGAATCATTCAGAAGTACAATGTAGAACTGGATGAAAAACAGCGCAACGAACTGACCCGCCAGGCCACGGAAATTATCGACAAGGAAAACTACATTTCCTACATCCTGTTCCCCAAAATCACCAGTGCTTACAACAAACGGGTCACCGGATGGTCCACCGATCCGTTAGAGTATTACGTGATCACTAAAAATCTGGATGTGTCGGCTCCATGAACAGACTAAAGCGAAAACTGCTGGAAACGGTCGCGTTTTTGTTCTTGCTGACCGTGATTAGCTTCTTTCTCATCAAGCTGGCACCCGGCGATCCGGTACGTAACATTTTGGGAGCGGAAGATCTGGTAGTCACGCAAGCCCAGATTGATGAATTACGGAAAGAAATGGGGCTGGATCAGCCCCTTTACCTCCAGTACGCTCACTGGTTCGGGAAACTGACGCAGTTGGATCTGGGAAAGTCCATCACCACGCACCGGGATGTAGTCACTGAAATCGTCCGGGTGGTTCCAGCCACGCTCACACTGGCGCTCAGTTCCCTGCTGGTCATGTCGGTCATCGCTTTCCCTCTGGGGATTTTGTCCGCGCTTTACCGCGGCAGCCTAGTGGACAAATTCGCCAACGTTTTTAGTCTTTTCGGCACGTCCATCCCTGGATTCTGGCTGGGTCTCATTCTCATCGATCTTTTCGCCGTCCGCCTGGGCTGGCTGCCCACGATGGGCATTGGGAAAATCAGCCATCTGGTGTTGCCGTCGCTGACCCTGGGCATTTCCATGGCGCCGCCTTATATCCGCCTACTGCGGGCCAGCTTGATTGAAAGCATGCAAAAGGATTATATTCGGGCCGCACGGGCACGGGGGATTGGTCCCGTTCACATTTTTTTCTTTCACATTCTGCGGGATAGCCTGCTGCCTGTCCTGACGTTGTTTGGCGTTAGCCTGGGAAGCCTTTTGGGCGGCACGGTCATCACGGAAGTGCTGTTTGGCTATCCGGGTCTGGGGAGCTTGGCGGTCACCGCCCTGCTCAAAAAAGATTATGCCGTCGTCCAGGGATTTTTGCTGTTTATGGGGATCATCGCCTTCGCTGTAAACAGTCTGATGGATCAATTCTACCGGCTGGCCAATCCCGCAATTTCCATAAAGGAAGTGGAACAACGATGAAATGCTTTCTCAAAAATAAAGGAAATTGGGGCATGGCGTTTTTCTTGCTCATTCTGCTGCTGCTGTTGCTGGGAGAAAAACTAGCCCCTTATCCTCCCAACGATGTCGACATGAGTCTGCGGCTGCAGCCGCTCAGTGCGCAGCACCTATTGGGCACGGATCACCTGGGGCGGGATATTTTGTCCCGCATTCTGGCCGGCGCGCACACCACTGTCGGCGTCAGCCTGTCCGCCCTTTTCGCCTGCCTAGCGGTGGGCGTTCCTCTGGGCCTTATCGCCGGTTACGCCGGTGGACGCCTCGACTGGAGCATTATGCGCCTAGTGGACGCGTCCATGATGTTCCCGGATTACATTGTGGCTATCGTACTCAGCGGCATTTTAGGCGCGGGGACCTTCAACTTGATCATCGCCATTGTGGCGGTGAAATGGTTCGGATACGCCCGCCTGGTGCGCAGCATTGTCATGGCGGAAAAGTCCAAGGAGTACATTGCCTCCGCCCGGCTCAGCGGACGCAGCGCCGCCGCCATCCTGTACCATCACCTGATTCCTCATGTGGCCAGCAGCGTTTCCGCCCTGGCGGTGGTGGATATCGGAAAAATCATTCTGATGATCGCGTCCCTTTCCTACATCGGGCTGGGCATTCAGCCCCCCAACGCGGAATGGGGATCCATGCTGAACGAAGGCCGTTCCTTTTTCATCAGCGCTCCCTATTTGATGATTGTTCCCGGCGCCGCTATTTTGATGGTGGTTCTGCTGGTCAATGTATTCGGCGCCGCGTTCGCCGACCGGTTTGACACCAGTACGCAAAAGGAGGGTTAAGTGATATGGCATTGTTGGATGTAAAAGAACTTAGCGTGGAGTACCGGGGAATTCCGTTAGTCAGCGAGGTCAGTTTCCGGATACAAAGAGGGGAATGGTTCTCGTTGGTAGGGGAGAGCGGCAGCGGTAAAAGCGTCACCTCCTCCGCCATCGGCGGCTTGTTGCCGGGCGGCCTTCGCGTCGCCGGCGGCGAGATCCGCCTCCAGGAGCAGGACATGCGCTCGGTCAGCGCCTGTCAGCTGCGAAAAATGCGCGGCAAAAACCTCTCTTATGTATTCCAGGACTACCAAAATGCCTTTACGCCGTTTATTCGTATCGGCAAGCAGCTGGACGAAATGGTACAGCGCCACGAAAGCCTGCAGCGGGACGAACGGAGGCGTCTCATCCTGGAGTCTCTGACGGAAGTGGGGCTGGACGCGGAGCGGGTGTACAGCAGCTACCCGTTTCAGCTCAGTGGCGGCCAGCTGCAACGAACCGCCATCGCGCAGGCCATTGTGCTGCGTCCGTCTCTGCTCATTGCCGATGAACCGACTACTGCGCTGGACGCCGTCACTTCCGCCAGCGTACTGAAACTTTTAAACGATATTAAGCAAAAAATGCAGTGCGCCATTTTATTCATTACGCACGATCTGCGCTGCGTCCGAAGATATGCGGATACGGTTGCCATTATGAACACCGGACGGATTGTGGAGTCCGGTTATAAGACCGAAATTCTGGGCAATCCCCGGCACCCCTATACACGCGAACTGTTTGCCGCCGTTCCTCCCTTGCGGAATGTTCCGCGCCGTCTGGCGGTCAAGAGTTTCTGTGAATATTTAGAAGCGGAAGGAGGCTGAAATGATTGACCACCTCTTCCTTAGAATTTTTAACTGTGCGCAATCTGACCAAAAAATATTCCACCGGTCATCTGGCGGTCAATGAAGTCTCCTTGACCGTAACACGAGGCCAATGCCTGGGTTTGGTCGGAGAAAGCGGCAGCGGCAAAAGTACGTTGGCCCGTTGCATCCTGATGTTGGAGCGATTTGACCGCGGTGAAATCTGGCTGGACCAAATACCGCTCCATTCGCTCTTCCACCGCGAACTGCGGCGGGTACAGCGCAAGATGCAAGTGGTGTTTCAAAATCCCGCCGCATCTCTTAACAGTAAACTAAAAATCATTGATTCTCTCATGGAACCGTTGGATTGTCAGCCGGAAGCCCAGCCGTTTTTTTTGAAAGGAATCCGGGATCAGCGCCGACAGGCGGCGGAAGCCTTGCTTGACATGGTTTGTCTGTCGCACAAATATTTGGATTCCTACCCCCATGAGCTAAGTGGCGGTCAAAAACAACGAGTTACCATCGCTAGGGCTATCAGCGTGGAGCCTGCGCTGATCGTACTGGACGAACCCACCGCCAGCCTGGATGTGTCGGTTCAGGCTCGGGTGTTGAATCTTTTAAAAGATCTGCAGCAACAGTTGAAGCTCACCTACTTCTTCATTTCTCACGACCTGAGTGCAGTCAACTTCATGAGTCATCATATGATGGTGATGCATAACGGCTGCGTTGTGGATCGTTGCCAGAGAGACTCCCTCTTCTCCGAGGAACGAAATCCGTATACGCAACAACTGTTGCATATTTTTGAATCGTGACGAAAACACGGAGAAACCGACAAATGCGAAACCTCCTCATGACCAGGATGCGTTGTCATCCCTGGTTCATGAGGAGGTTGTCTGTCTTTTCGGCACCGCGCAACGCGGCCATCCGTTTTTACTGTCCCGCCAAAATCACTTCTGATCCGCAGTTTCCTTGAGCACATAGCTTCCATCTTCTTCCGTCAATCCGTCAATCCGTCAAGGATGGCTTCGCCGAGCGTTGTCACTCGTTCTTTTATTCAATAAAGTCAGTCGAAATTTCTGCGATTGTGTTGGTGCCTGACGTCCCCGGCGTATCCTTAAAATGCGCCAGTTATCCGGAGAGGGATACCAATAAAAATTTTTGTGCTGCGCATAAGAAAGAACGCAGGGACGGTGAGAGCCATTTATCTTTGTGGTATACCATTTGTACCTGATAATCGGGAAGTGCGCCGCTCCATGGAATGGCGCATAATAGGTTTGCCGCCAGTTCTTTCTCTGCAGTAAAACGCGGCAGCATGGCAATACCCAGACCGAGCATCATTAATTGCTTTATTGATTCAATGCTGTTAGCTTCCAAAAAAGATTGCGGCGACACCTGAGAGTCTTTTAAGATCTTTTCTACTGTCAGGCGATAACTACAGCCAGGCTCAGTCAAAATAATGCATGTTTCTTCCAGGTCACGGGGCATCACCGTTTTCTTTTGGGATAATGGATGATTGGGCGAGGCGAGAAAAAGCATTTGTTCTTGGGAAAGATTCTCTGTGATCAGATCATTACCCCACATTCGATTGTTCACGATCAGCGCGACATCAATTTCGTTTTTTCGAAGCGCATCACAAGTCTCTGCGCAATTCGCAAAACTGATAACCATTTCCACCTTGGGATAATCTTCGCGATACCGTTGAAGCAGTTGGGGCAGGCGATAGGTTCCCAACGACTCACTCGTGCCGATCGTCAGCCGGCCTTGTGGCATATCTGAATTTGCTGTGATTTTTAATGCCTCGGAGATGAGCATGATGATCTGCTCGGCATAAGGCAACAATGATCGTCCCTGGCCAGTCAGCTCGATACGATGACCCAGACGTTCGAATAATTTTACGCCCATTTCATTTTCCAGATTTTGAATATGGCTGGTGATGGTGGAGGGAGAATACCCCAGCATGTCTGCCGCTTGTACAAAGCTTCCCAGTTTGGCGATCGTTTTAAAGGTCTGAAGTTGGCGTAGCTCCATAAAATAGCTCCCCTTGTTCTGTATTTTCGAATGTTTGATTCGAAACGTTCTGTTTTATTATTTGTTACGTGTATGATACGATAAATCGTAAGAAAATACCATATGAAAATTAAGGCGGTGGTTTTTTTGAAAACCAAAAAGGTGTTATTGCTACTAGCCAATGGATTTGAAGCATTTGAGGCCAGTGTATTTACCGATGTTTTGGGCTGGAACAAGCTGGAGGGCGATGGGTCTACCGAGGTGGTGACCTGCGGTATGCACCAACAGCTGGAATGCACCTGGAACTTCATTGTCACCCCTGAAATGCAGTTGTCCGAGGTTGATGCGACGATGTTCGATGCATTGGCGATCCCCGGCGGATTTGAGGAAGCCGGGTTTTATGTTGATGCTTTTCACAGTGAGTTTCTGGCGATCATCCAGGATTTTGACCGTGCCAAGAAAATAATTGCCTCGATATGTGTGGGGGCTTTGCCGATTGCTAAAAGTGGTGTTTTAACGGGAAGAAAAGGTACAACTTATCATCTGAACGCGATAAGGCAAAGACAACTGGCTGACTTTGGAGTTGAGGTCATCAATCAACCCATGGTAGTCGATCGAAACATTATTACCTCATCTTCGCCGGCAACCGCTTTGAATGTGGCATTTACCTTATTAGAGACGCTGACAACGGCAGAAAATTGTCAGCAAGTAAAACACCGAATGGGTTTTTAAGTAGTTTTTGAAAAGCATCTGGGGCGTATTGACTGAAAAGTCACTAATGTTGGGATTCCGTTGCGAAAAGTTTTTTCGAAACGGGGTATCAATTTGATGGCGTTGTTTGAGGGTCTTTGAAGTGTATGCCGGGGAAGGGAAATAAAAAGTGGAAAAGGGAAAAATGCATCCGCAGGAATGAAAGCAGAAGAGGGAAACTCTTCTGCTTTTGTTGTTATTGTGCAGGAGGGAGCAAGAGACAGACGAAGGAGAGGTAGAAAGTTTGGCAAGGGTTAAAAAGTGATGGGTAAAAACGAAAATAAAATGCAAAAGAAAGATGAATCCTTTGATCTAACATGTTACAATAAAAAAACAACCAACCGGGATGATTTTTTTGAAAATACGGTGTTTTGCGGGTAAAAACTTCTGTTGTCTGAATTTGAAATAAGCAGGTGAAGTATGACGGTCAATGCGGAATGTTACCAACCTTTGGTTACGGATGCCCTGGGCGCCTGGCGACGTTTTACTGGCGCGCCTCAGCCGGCCGGGCCGGTGAACCTGGCGATTCGGCCGGATATTTTGGACTCCTGGCAGCGTTGCTGGCGGGCGGGAGTGGACCCGGAAAACCGCAGCATTCATCAACAGTTGAGCGCGGCGGGGTTTCAGACGCTGCTCCATAAGAACCAAGAACTGATTTCTATCGCCAAGCCGTTCATCGAAAATCTGTACGGCATTGTAGCGGGATCCGGTTTTGTGGTGGTGCTGGCCGATATCCGGGGATATGTCATGGAGATTTTTGGCGACCAGGACGCTTTGGTCAATCCGATGACCGAGAGCTTTTTTCCGGGAGCGGACTGGAGTGAGGAGGAGGGCGGCAGCAATGCCATCGGAACGGTGGTGAAGATCCGGCGGCCCATTCAGGTGTCCGGCGCGGAGCATTACTGCCGGAAACACCATTGCCTGACCTGTTCGGCGGCCCCGATACTGGACAATCAAGGTCATCTGCTGGGCGTATTGGACATTTCCGGCGCTTCAACCGCGACGCATTTGCATACGCTGGGAATGGTAGTGGCTTCCGCCGCTGCGATCACGGCTCAAATTGACATACGCAGAAAAAACAATGAACTGAATGTTATTAACAAAAGACTGACCAATATTTTCAATACTATGTCGGATGGCGTGGTCATGCTGGATGAAAAAGGACTGACCCGGCAGCTTAATCCGGTGGCCAGAAAAATTTTGGAAGGGGAAAACGGGACCGGCGCGGTGCAGGAATACATTTCAGAGGAACAGGTGTTGAATCCCGACAATGTGTTTATCCGGAAAATGTTGAAGCAAAAAGAATCGTTTGTCGATGTGGAAATGATGATTGATACCCGCCGGGGTCCGGATCATTGTTTAGCGTCCGGTACACCGGTCACCAATGAACAGGGGGAGGTGACCGGTGGCGTGGTGGTGCTGCGGCCCATCACGCAGGTGAAAAGCCTGGTCAACCGGCTCAGCGGTCATTACGGGACGCTTCATTTCAGCGATATCATCGGGGAGAGTCAGCCTATTCTGGAAGCCGTCCGGGTGGCTTCGCTGGCGGCGGCCTCGGCGGCCAACGTGCTGTTGCAGGGAGAAAGTGGTACCGGCAAGGAAATTTTTGCCCAGGCAATTCACAATCGCAGTGAACGATGTTCCGGGCCGTTCATTGCCGTTAACTGCGGCGCGATTCCCCGTGAACTGATCGGGAGCGAACTGTTCGGTTATGAGGAAGGCGCTTTCACCGGGGCCAAACGGGGCGGAAAACCTGGGAAGTTTGAATTGGCCTGCGGCGGCACGCTGTTTCTGGATGAAATCGGCGACATGCCGCTGGAACAGCAGGTGACGTTGCTGCGGGTGTTGCAGGAGCGCAAAATGTGCCGGATCGGCAGCGAAAAGGAAATTCCTGTTGACGTCCGGGTGATTTGCGCTACCAATAAACAACTGCTGGCGGAGTTTGAACGGGGGACATTCCGCAAAGATCTCTATTACCGGCTGAATGTGATTTCCATGACTATTCCACCCCTGCGGGAACGGGCGGATGACATCGTGCTGTTATTCCAGTATTTTTTGGAAAAAATGGATAAGCATCACCGGCGTTTTACTATTCGGCCTGAAGTGGAGGAGAAGATTGTCTGTTACAATTGGCCGGGCAATATCCGGGAGCTGCAGAATGTAGTGGAACGGATCGTGAGCTTGTCGGAGGCGGATGTGGTGCAGCTGATTCAGCTGCCGCGTGAAATCCGGGACTGGCAGCCGCAAAAGGAACTTCGTACACCGGATGATTTGTCGCCGGAGTCATTTTTGACTACGGATGCGGGACGTCTTGCCTGGCGACAACGGTTGTGGCAGGAGGAAGAACGAGAGGAAATATTGCGTCTGTTGTCCAGCAATAAAGGAAATGTGACGTTGACTGCTCGGGAAATGTGTATTTCTCGCAATACCTTGTATCGAAAAATGAAACAATATGCCATCTACGGTTAAGAAAAGACAGTGTCACAAAGTGTCACTTTTGAGTGACACTTTGTGACACTGTGGTGGCAGGTGAGGACAAAACGCGAGAGCGGATCGCCGGGATAAACGGCGCCGCCTCTCGTGTTTTTTTTATGCCCCGCCTCTGAAAAATTTGGCACAACAATTGCGTAATGAATAAGAATGATGTGAATTTTCACATTGCAAATAGGCGGATGCTGTTTCTGGCCGCCAGAGGGGCAGACGAGCGGGCGGCGACGTAAAGAATGGAAAATCCGTCCTGTTTTTAGAGTGTATGGGGTAGGGAGGGCAATGCATGAAGTCGGTTTCTGTATATCAGGCGGAAGGAATGGTTCTTTGCCATGACATTACCGAGATTGTACCGGGAGTGAAAAAAGGACGGGCTTTTAAAAAAGGGCATGTTATTCGCGGCGATGACGTCGAAAAATTCTTGATGCTGGGCAAGGAACACGTTTTTGTCTGGGAGATCAGCGAAGGAACGCTGCATGAAAATGACGCCGCTGTTCGGCTAGCCCGGGCTATGTCCGGACCTGGCGTGGAATTGGCGGAAGCGGCGGAGGGAAAAGTGGAAGTGCGGGCGGCTCAGGACGGCTGGTTGCAGATCGACGTTTCGGCGCTGGAAGAAGTGAACGAGGTGGAGCAGATTGCGGTGGCCACGCTACATTCGCACCAGTGGGTGAAAAAGGGGCAGCTACTGGCCGGCTGCAAGATCATTCCGCTGGTGATTGCAGAGGAAAAGCTGCGCAACGTGGAAGCCATTTGCGCAGACCATTCGGCGGTGATCTCTGTAAAGTCACTGCCCGCAAAACGGGTGGGGATCGTCACCACGGGCGGGGAAGTCTATTCCGGCCGGATTCAGGATGCGTTTGGTCCGGTGATGAAGGAAAAATTTTCCCGACTGGGCAGCACTCTATTGCGGCAGGTTTTGGTCCCGGATGACGCGACCCAGATCGCTGCCGCCATTTTGCAGTTGAAGGATGCTGGCGCGGAGCTGATTGTTACCACTGGCGGCATGTCGGTGGATCCGGATGATGTGACCCCGGCGGGAATTCGGGAGGCGGGCGGTCGGATTGTATCGTACGGCGCACCGACGCTACCCGGGGCAATGTTTATGCTGGCGTATTTGGACGATGTTCCGGTGCTGGGATTGCCGGGATGTGTCATGTTTCATAAAAGCACAGTGTTTGATTTGGTCACGCCGCGAATTTTGGCAGGAGAAATCCTGACACGCCGCGATATCATACGTCTGGGGCATGGCGGACTGTGCCAGCTTTGTCCGGAGTGCCACTATCCCGACTGCGGTTTTGGCCGGGGCTAGTGAGCCGATGGACGTAGAAAAAACAAGAGTGGAAATTTCGGGGCGCATGCCTTTGAAATCATAGAACTGTCCGCTGACAGTTCCGAAAAAGTGTAAAGGAGAAAGTGGAATCGTATGCAAAAAAAAGTGTTGATCATTAATGGTCTGCCGCGCACGATGATTGTCGATCCGGAGATCAGCCTGGCTAGTGTGTTGCGGGAGCAGCTGCTCTTGACCGGGTGCAAAGTAGGCTGCAATCAGGGACAGTGCGGAACTTGTACCATCATCATGGATGGCCGGGTGGTCCGGTCCTGCGTGTTGAAAATGAAAAAAGTTCCGGAAGAGGCGAAAATAACCACTATTGAAGGGCTGGCGACGCCGGACAACCTTCACCCGCTGCAGGTGGCCTGGATGGCTTACGGCTGCGCTCAGTGCGGTTTCTGCAGCCCGGGGTTTATTCTTTCCGCCAAAGTGCTGTTAGACGAAAATCAGAATCCCACCCGCGAGCAGGTGCGGGACTGGTTCCAAAAGTATCGCAACGCCTGCCGCTGTACCGGCTACAAGCCGTTGGTCGACGCCGTTATGGCCGCAGCCAAGGTGGTACGTGGTGAAATGCGCAAGGAAGATCTGCTGTTTAAACCGGTGGGCAATAAAATCTATGGGACGACCTATCATCGTCCCTCCGCGTTGCAAAAAGTCACCGGAACCTGGGACTACGGTGCGGACGTGGCGCTGCAGATGCCGCCGGGAACCCTGCGGTTAGCGCTGGTGCAGGCGGAGGTATCTCATGCGAACATTAAAGGCATTGATACTTCGGAAGCCGAGAAAATGCCGGGTGTCTATAAAGTCATTACTCATAAAGACGTGAAAGGCAAAAACAGAATCACCGGCCTCATTACTTTTCCCACCAACAAAGGTGACGGTTGGGATCGACCTATTCTGTGCCACGAGAAAATCTTCCAGTTCGGCGACGCTATCGCCATCGTGGCGGCCGATACCGAAGAACACGCCCGGGCGGCGGCGAAAGCGGTCAAAGTGGATCTGGAGGTTTTGCCGGCTTATATGAGCGCACCGGCCGCGATGGCGCCGGACGCTCTGGAAATTCATCCCGGGACTCCTAATGTGTACTACCGGCAGGGCGTCGTAAAAGGGGAGGAGACCCGGCCTATCATGGAACGGAACGACGTGGTGGTTGCTGAGGCGGAAACCTACTGCAGCCGTCAGCCTCATCTGCCGCTGGAACCCGACTGCGGCAGCGCCTATATGGATGAAAAAGGCCGTCTGACGATCCATTCCAAGAGCATTGCCCTGCATTTGCACCATGCGATGATTGTGGCTGGCATTGGCATTGAACCGGATAAATGTCGGCTGGTGGCCAACCCCACCGGAGCCACCTTCGGTTATAAATTCAGTCCGACCAATGAAGCGTTGCTGGGCGTGGCCTGTCTGGCCTGCGATGGTAAGCCGGTGTCGCTGAATTTTAATATGTATCAGCAGATTACTTATACCGGCAAACGTTCCCCGGCGCTGGTCAAAACCCGACTGGCCGCCGATAAAACCGGAAAACTGCTGGCGATGGAAACCGATTGGTGGCTGGATCACGGTCCTTACAGCGAGTTCGGCGATCTCAACTGCATGCGGCAGGGACAATTCACCGGCGCCGGCTACGACATTCCCAATATTCGCGGCAACGGAAAGTGTGTTTGCACCAATCACGCATGGGGGTCCGCTTTCCGGGCGTATGGTTCGCCCAAAGCGTTTCTGTCTTCGGAAATCGCTATCGACATCCTGGCGGAAAAATTGGGTATGGATCCCTTGGAACTGCGTTACAAAAACGTTTATCGCCCCGGTTCCACCACTCCCACCGGTCAAGTTCCCGAAGTCTTCTGCCTGCCGGAAATGCTGGACAAAATTCGTCCGTATTGGGAGGAAGCCAAAAAACGCTGTCAAGAACTCTCCACACCGGAGAAAAAACGGGGCGTGGGGCTGGCTATCGGTATGTACGGCTGCGGATTGGATGGCCCGGACAGCTCGCAGGCTTGGGTGGAACTGACCCCGGAAGGAGTCAGTGTGGGCAATTCCTGGCAGGATCATGGACAGGGCGCGGATCTGGCGTCTTTGACTCATGCGCATGAAACGCTACGTAAAATGGGCATTACACCGGAACAAATCAAACTGGTGATGAATGACATGGCTTTTACCCCTGCCAGCGGTCCTTCCGGCGGCAGCCGCCAGAACGTCATGACCGGCAACGCCATCCGGGTAGCCTGTGAGATGTTGGTGAACGCCATGAAAAAAGAGGACGGCTCGTTCCGGACGTATGACGAAATGGTGGTGGAGAACCTTCCTTTGCGTTATGATGGCAGCTGGACCGCCTCCATGTGCACCGACTGCAGCCCCGACACCTGCCAAGGAGATCCTTTCCCCGTCTACATGTACGCCGTGTTCATGCCGGAAGTGGAAGTGGATATGAAAACCGGCAAAGCTACGGTGGCCCGCTTTGTGACGGTGCAGGACATCGGAACGCTGACCAACAAAACCACTTGCGACGGACAGGTCTACGGCGGTTTGGCCCAGGGCATCGGGCTGGCGCTGACCGAGGATTTTGAAGACCTGAAAAAGCATACGAGCCTGATTGGCTGCGGTTTACCATTCATCAAGGATATTCCCGATGACATGGAGATTATTTACAACATTACTCCCCGGGAACACGGACCTTATGGCGCGGCCGGCGCCGGTGAAGGGCCGCTGACTGCGCCGCATCCCGCCATTTTAAACGCCATTTACAACGCCTGTGGCGTTCGGATCTTCGCGGTTCCTGCCCTGCCGGAAAAAATTAAGGCAGGATTGGCGGAACTGGCGAAAGGATAAAATCGGAGAATAGCAAAAGAACCTGGCACAAGAGCGGAAAGCGGCAGCTTTCCGCCTTTGCCGCGTGTGTGCGAATAAAGAAGGCGCAATTCTGCTTCGGTAAGAAGGTTTTTGACAAAAAAAAGAGAAGGGTTTCAATAGAATCCATGCGATTTTGTACCTGAACCCGCGCAGGACAAAATCCCGTTTTGATGGAAGAAAACGCTGGCAGCAATTTGGAGGGGGAAAACGTGAACGAAAGACAGAATCCGGCGGCGGAACCCGACCGGATTGAAGCGAAACAGGTAACGCTGGAGATCGTTGATGAGATGACGGGGCAACGGTTTCGGCGGCAATTACCGCTGCACTATCTGGAGAATGACAATGGCGTGGTGCTGACCGGGGAAGATTATCAGGGGACGCCGGCGCAGATCCATTTTCTTTCGGAGGCGGCGGTGGCCAAGCTGCGGGAACTGATGGGACGGGGACCGGACGCGCCCCGCTGCGGCGATCATGAGGAACCGGAAATGGGGGTGGAATGATGGATGGGAGGCAGCGGCATGATATTTAAGCAACTGTCGGGAATTTTGCAGGCAGGCTCTTGCGCGAATGTGTTCACGATCATTGACAGCCAGCCGGCGAAAAGTGCTCTCATTGGCACTATGCTGCTCTTTCAGAACGAAGGAGTGGTTTCCGGCAAGGTGGAGTCGTGGCTGACGGCGGCGGTGGAGGAAGCGGTACTGCGGACTTCGTGGAAGCAGCCTTTTGCCTGGTGGATCAACGCTCCTTCCGGAGAACGGTACCGGGTCTTCTGGGATCGGGTCATGGCCAAACGGCGGGCCGTGGTGCTGGGCGGCGGCCACATTAGCTTATCACTCGTGCAGATGCTGACGCTGCTGGACTTTGACGTAACGGTGGTGGATGACCGGCCGGAATTTGCCAATCGGCAGCGCTTTTCCGGCGCGGCGCAGGTCATTTGCAATTCTTTTAGCCGGGCGTTGCAAGAGGTGGAAATCGATAGCGGAACCGCGGTCGTGATCGTTACCCGCGGACATCGCCATGATTTGGAATGCCTGCGGGCGGTAATCGACCGACCGGCCGGCTATCTGGGGATGATCGGCAGCCGGAAGAGGGTCCGGGAGATGCTCGACTTGCTGCGGGAAGAGGGGTTGCCAAAAGGCTTCGAAGAACGTTTTCACTCGCCCATCGGACTGCGGATTCGCGCGGAAACGCCGGCAGAAATCGCTGTTAGCATCGCGGCGGAAGTGGTGGCGGTGTTTCGCAAGGCCGAAGACAGCGATCCGGTAACGGGCAGGAGGGAGAACTGATGGATAAGGAAATGCTGGCACGGATTGACCAGTGCCAAACGCGGGGAGAAAGAGCAGCGTTGGTTACCATCGTCGAAACCCGCGGCTCGACTCCCCGCAAAGCCGGTAGCAAGATGTTGGTCACGAAGGACGGACGGTGCTGTGGTACCATTGGTGGCGGCTGCGGCGAAGCGGAGGTGCGCCGCCAGGCGTTGACCGCGCTGGATGAGGAACAGTCCTGTCTGTATACAGTTTCTATGTCCAACCAGACGGCGGCGGACGAAGGCATGGTCTGCGGCGGGACGATGGAGGTATTTATTCAATTGCTGTAAAGGGGGGGGGGCCGGACAGTAACATTACCACTGAGCAACAACAATAACAAAGACAAACTCTTGCCAAGAATGACATACTGTGATATATGTATAAAAGGAAGTTGTAATTTTTAAGGAGGTGACATGATGAAACAGCTCAGCTCAGTCGGCAGTATATTGACGGCGTTGGCGCACTACGTATCCCGCATTACAGCATTTTATGCTTTTTACGGGAGTAGTCTGTCCAAAACCTCATATCTGACTTACTGAGCAGCGTATCGTCATGCCATCGGGTTCCGGAAAACCCAACACTCGGAGAGGCGATGCCTTGCCCGGGTGTTGTTTTTTATTCGCGCCGGAATTTTCCATTCTTGCGCCAGGGAGGGATCTGTGCCCTTTGCTGCGCGTTTTATCATCCGTCTCTGTCCTGCGATAAAAACTCCCGGGCCGGCTATGTTGCTGGCGCGGGAGTTTTTTGTCCGCAGCCGGCTTTCTCCGCTGAGTTTTTTTCTGGTTCCCGCTCTCGACAACGAAAGGAGAATCAGATTATTATGATTGAATTAGCATTGCGTAACCTTGAAAAATACTACGGAGCCCACCATTTGCTGCAGGGAGTGACCCTGGAGGTCCAGACCGGCGACCGCATCGCTCTGTTAGGCGCCAACGGCGCCGGCAAAAGCACATTGTTCCAAATTGTTGCCGGCCACTCCGCTTTCGACGCCGGCGAAAGAATGCTTCGGAAAGGTGCTGTTATCGGCTTGCTGGAGCAAATCCCCGGCGCACCTCCCGGCTTGAATGCCCGGCAGGTTCTTGGCTCCGCCTATGGAGAACTGTTGGCAATCAAGGAGCAAATGAATCAACTGGAGGAAGGCATGGCCGATCCCGCCGGTCTGGAAATGAAACTGGAACAGTACGGCCGGCTGCAGCAGCGGTTTGAAACGGGCCGGGGCTATGATATGGAAGAAAACCTGCATCGCGTTTGCACCGGTCTTGACCTTGGCCCCACACTGCTTTCCACCGCTTTCACGGCCTTAAGCGGCGGTGAAAAAAGCCGGGTGATGCTGGGAAAACTGCTGCTGCAAAAACCGGACCTGTTGCTGTTGGACGAACCCACCAATCATCTGGACGTCAAGGCACTGGAATGGCTGGAAGAGTTTTTGTGCCAATACCCGGGAACCGTCATCGTCATATCCCATGACCGTTATTTTTTAAATCAGGTGGCTACCCGCGTGCTGGAACTGGAGGAAAGTATCATCCAGACTTATGAAGGCAATTACTCCTATTATCTTGCCGAAAAGGAGGCCCGGCGAGTCCGCCGGCAGGAAAAGTTCAACGAGGAACAAAAAAACATCCGGCGCATGGAATCCGCCGCCCGCCGGATGCACGACTGGGCACAACGTGCCGACAATCCCGGCATGCACAAACGGGCGTTTCAGATGGAAAAACGCATCGCCCGCCTGCAAAAGACGCCGCCTCCGCCACGGGAACGGCGCATAAATACCTCTTTTCAGGAAGAACGGTTTTCCGGTCAGGAAGTGTTACTGGCCCAGCAGCTATTTGTGTCATTTTCCGGCCAGCCGGTTCTCTGCGGGCTCAGTTGTACGCTGCACAAGCGAGAACGGGTGGCGCTACTGGGCGCCAACGGAGCGGGAAAATCCACCTTAATGAAGACTCTGGCCGGAGAAATCCAGCCTGACCAGGGTGTTTGCCGCCTGGGACCCAGCATCCGTTTCGCCTATCTGCCGCAAACGGTCACTTTTGAGTGCCCGGCGGCCAGCGTCCTGGACACCGTCCGACAGGAGCTGGAGATGGGTGAAACAGAAGCCCGCAGTCTCCTGGCGCGCTATCTGTTTCACGGTGAAGCGGTACACCGCAGCAGCGGCAATCTGTCCGGCGGGGAAAAGAGCCGCCTTCGCCTGTGCCTGCTGATGCAGCGGGACATGAATCTGCTGCTGCTGGATGAGCCCACCAATCATTTGGATATTCCGTCCCGTGAATGGCTGGAAGAGTCCTTGTCCCAATTCTCCGGGGCCATTCTGTTTGTGTCTCATGACCGTTATTTTATCAGCCGATTCGCCACAAAAATCTGGGAACTCAACAAGGGTAAACTGACGGAACACGTATACGGTTATGATGAATACCGGTTAAAACAGCATTCAGCTCCTGTTCCGCCTGTTTTTCCCGCGGCGGTTCCGCCACCCAGCTCCCCAGCCCACGAACGGGCTTCAAATAAAAAACACAACCCACCGGAAGGGCGTATTCCCGGGGCCGCCATCGAGGAAGCGATATTGGAACTGGAAACGGCGCTGGCGGTTTTGGAAAAGCAGATGGCGCTGTGCGGCAGCGATTTTGCCGCTTTACATCCTTTACTGCAGCAAAAAGAGGAGTGGGAGCAACAACGGGAAGCGTTATACCAACGCTGGATTTTCAAATAAAAAAACGCGTTGCCAGATGTCGCAGGGACGGGTAGCAGATGCTGATATCGTTGAATCCCAATGGATGCAAGCAACTATTGCTTATTGAAAACGATTATCGATAATGATACAATAATATCGCGAAAACGTGGAGTAAAACTTGTGTTTTCAGCAACTGAAATGAGGAAGTGTGAGTTATGTGCATGTCGTGCGATGAAACGTCCCGGATTTTTTCTGTTGAAATTGTAACCCAGGAACCGGTCAGCAATAATATGGATTTGTATAAAGCGATTGCCCATCGATTGTTTCAAAACAAGGTCATCTCACTTATTAACGTGGGCAACAATCGTGCTTATGTAGAAAATGATCAACAAATTTTCGGTTTTGAACTCCATTTAACGAATCGGCACAACCCGGCGGAAGTCACCCTGGCGAATGTTGGGAAGGCGCTGGAAGGCCTTTTGTCACAGTTCGAAGGGTATTCGGATATACAGATAAAGCAAGCGAAGGAAGCATAAACATTCGGTGAAAGAGGAGTCAAGACGAGGAGACGATGGTTCTGCCTGAACATCCGAAATCTAAAGGGAAAGAGTGCCGCCAAACCCACGAACACTTGTGAACGAAAAAAATGTAGGAGAAGATCATGAGGTTTAGTGAAATTTTAAATAGAATTACTGGGTTACGCTGTCCGGTCTTCGGAATCTCCTGGGATCCAACCGAGGACAACAGAAACATTGCGAGGCGCATTATCCTTTTTCTTGAAGCAAAAAGAGAGGGACAGAAGGGATACTCCGTTTTCTGTCACAAAAGATTTGCTGGTAGTGGCGCTACTACCGCCCCTTATTTACTTGGACCGATTCGGAACAATAAATGTACGGTCCAGATTATCCAGCCAAGTTTTCCGCCCGTGATCGAAAGTCCGGACCACAATTTTATCGGAATAAAGATACAGTGAATTGGTCCAGATGTTTTTTCTGTCCAAGTCGGCATTATGTATATTGGTGACCCGGCCTTCATAAAGATTGATGTCCGCGGCATAGGCTGGATCGGTGGCGGGGGTATGCGTATGCCCGGAAACCCATAAGAGAATTTGATCGTTGTCATAGATAATGTCGCGGATTTGTTCTTCTGGCTGTGCAATGAACCGTGGTGTATTGGCAAATTTATTGGTAGCGTTCGATAGCGTTCCGTTCAGCGGTCCATGGAAAAAAATGATGGTAGGGGTCGTTTGATTGGCATGCAATGTTTTCCGCAGCCAGTCTAACTGGCCTGGGGACATCTCTGTGAGGTTCACTGGTGCGTCAAGTGAATCCACTGATAAGTAAACCAGCAAGTATTTCCCCTGTCTTTGGGTATAGAACAGCTCCGAAAGACCCCATGTTTGTTTAAACCGTTCAAGCTTTTGTTGCCGCATAGCGGCGTCAGCTGTGATAAAATGCTGCTTCGGGGAAAAGGCACTGGTATATATGTAATCATGGTTTCCATTGACAAAGTGCACAGGCTTTTTTAACTGGTCAAAATAGGTTTTGCAATAAGCATATTCTTCATCGTTTGCAAATTGGGCGACAACGTCACCCAGGACATCAATCTGACCGACATCCTCCCAGGCATTAATATCGTCTATCAGTGCATTTTTGCCATCCATAATGTGTTGCCGTGTCTGTAGACTGGGATATTCCCGCGTCCGTGATGGCAGATGGGGGTCACCCAGTACGACAATGCGATAGTAATTCGCCGGGACAGCATCTGTTTTTTGCATTTCATTGTCAAAAGGTGCCGCCGGCACCTGGGAAGAGATAAACCGTCCCGGCAAGCAAACCATTCCGCCACCGATTGCCAGAACCTTTAAAAAATCGCGTCTTTTCATGATTTGATCACATCTCCTCATTCATTGTCGCACCGCCGGAGCGGCTCGCTGTTAGAACGGTTTTTCCGCAACCGTTGCTACTTTTTATTAATGTTAATTTTGAAAATTCCAGGTCGAGTAATGCATGAATAGCCTTCTCTATTCTGGGTGAAGTGACCGAATTCATCGGCGCGGAACATATTTTGGCCCGGCATGCCGCGAATGAACAGGTTGCTGAGGGAATTTTAAAGCTTGTTGCGCGGATGGAGAAACGGGCAATGGCCGTGGGAGAAGACATTCGCGGCGGGCAGCCCACCGGCGGCAATATTAAGGGCGGGCTCACTACGATTGAAGAAAAATCTCTGGGGGCCATTGCCAAAGCCGGTACGGCTCCCATTCAGGCAGTATATGAATATGGCTCGCTTTAATGAAAAAACGCACTTTAGCTTTGTGTAAAGTGCGTTTTTGTCTGCAGACTAAGGTTTTTCAGATCAGACCTTCGACTTTCAGCATTGTTTGGGCGATCATCGTGGCAAACACGAAGGTGCCGGTATATACAAGCAGAGCAATGACGACGATTCGCCAGGACATGTTTTTGAACATATCGAGGTCTTTGCCCACAGCCAGGCCTGCATAAGCCAGAATTGGCGTGGCCAGAGCCATGAATTCCACCTTGTTGGTGTAAGCCAGTACGGTTTTGGCGATTGGCGAAATCGGTGAGGTCGACAATACCGCCAGAATGGAAATCCAAAAAACCATCGGCAGTTTAAAAGGCAGATAGTTGGCCAGCGCCATCCCCAGCAGCGTAAGGATCATCATGAACAGATAGCCGCCGATGGCCATGTCGACCGGATGTCCGTAGCCGACGGTGTTGCCGGCTACGGTAATAATGCCGGTAACTGCAAAGATTATAATTGTTTCCATCCAGTTCATTACAGCTTCGCCCCCTTATCCCGTTTGGGTCCGATGATCGGTGTCAGTACACGGTACAGATAGTTCGTCACCGGCAGCGAAATAAACAGGCAGAAGTAAATGCCGATAACCGTTGTCAGCAGGTTACTGGCGCCGGCGTACATCAGTATTTCGTTCTTGTATTCGGGGAACACCACGGCAATGGCGCCCGAAGCAGCGGCCATCATGCTGCCGGATCCCACGCCGGCGCCCATCGCCAGCGCGAATGGATGAAAAATATTGGTCGCGGCCAGGTAGCCGGCCAACAAGCCCAGCCAAACGGCGCCGAACACGGTGCCGCAGATATATACGGCCATAACGCCGCGACCTTCTGGTGAATCGAGACCGTATTTTTCACCAATGATGGCGATATTTGGTTCCCGGTCGATGGAAAAGGTGGCGCCGACCGCTTCCCTACCCAGGCCAAGCATAATAGCCACTGGCAGACCCAGAATGACCGTGCCGAAAAAATGTCCCAATTCCTGCAGTGACAACGACAGGCCGGATTGAGCCACTTTTGCCACCTGCGGTCCGATAATCACACCGAGCTTAGTTACCAGCATCAGGGCAATCAGACTCAGGATATGAGAGGAAGCCTTCATTTCTTCGAGTTTGATTTGTTTTAACCGCGGCCAGCTGATGATGCCACCAATAATCATGGCGTACAGCATCGGCAGGAACAACAGGACTCCTGCGCCCAACGGTATTTTTACCGTGCCGATCCACTCTGAAATAATAACAATAAAAAATGCAAAGAGAAATATTTTACCGTGTTTTGCCAACAAGATTTTCCGCCTCCTTTATATTTAAAATAGACAGGATGGTCGATGCCAGGCTTCCCTCCTTCGGACATGTATTTATGCCGGATGTTCCTCCATATAGTCAAGCGTCAATTGTGTCAGTGCGGCGGCGCCATATTTTAGCGCCGTTTCGTCGACGTCGAAGCGGGGATTGTGCCACTGGCGATTGATGTCCAGTGCGGTATTACCGGTTCCCAGCCAGAGAAATACTCCCGGCACTTTTTCCTGGAACAACGAGAAATCTTCGCCGCCCATACTGGGTGTAGGTGTAACCAGGTTTTCTTCGCCGAAAAGTCTGGACAGCGGCCCCCGGCACCAGCGGGATAATGCAGATGGATTCAGCACAGCCGGCAAATGATTGGTATAGATAAGTTCGGCTTTGGTGCCGGTGGCCTGGGCAATGCCGTCCAGCATCGTGCGCATCATGGACGGCATTTTGGCCCGTAACGCCGGTTCAAAAGTTCGGACGGTGCCGTTTAATTCAACGATTTCGGGAATGACATTATAAGCGTTGCCGCCATGAATGGTGCCGAAGGAAATGACCGCTGCATCCTGCGGATCGACCTGACGGCTGACAATCGTCTGCAGTCCCTGGATCATCGCGGCGACAGCCACAATCGGATCTTTGGTCATATGCGGAATGGCGCCATGGCCGCCGGTTCCGGTGACGGTCAAAAAAGTGCTGTCCACGGCGGCCATCAGTGGCCCTTCTTTGATTCCGACCTGTCCGGTGGGAATGTTTGGCGAGTTGTGCAGTCCGAAGATCACATTCACAGCCGGGTTTTGCAGTACGCCATTTTCCAGCATGGCTTTGGCGCCGGTGTTAATTTCTTCGGCCGGTTGAAAAATGAATTTTACCGTTCCTTTCAGACTGGCTTTCTGCTCGGCCAGTACCATGGCTGCGCCCAGTAATGCGGCAGTATGGAAGTCGTGGCCGCAGGCATGCATCATGCCGTCAATCTGAGAGCGGTGGGCAAATTCATTTTCTTCCTGCAGCGGCAGTGCGTCGATATCCGCCCGCAACGCGACCACCGGACCGGGCATACCTTGCAGCAGACCGACAACACCGGTTTCGCCGCCCCAGGGGAGCACTTCAATTCCTGTTTCTGTGAGAACTTTGGCAATCAACTTGCTGGTCCGGTATTCTTTAAAAGCCACTTCGGGATAACGGTGCAGTTCCCGGCGAATTTCAGTCATACGGTCTGAGAAGCGGGTGGCTCGTTCAAGTATAGTTGACATGTTACTCCTCCATTCATGTTATATCTATCTAAAACTATCGCTTCGACAAAAACAAGGAAAACCTTTTAATTTCCCCCAATTTTTTATCGTGATATTCATATTGCATTGTGTCGATGGGGTCAATAAGCGTCGCTTTGCAGGAAAAGTAGGGGGTAAAAAGAATAACGGGATAAAACTCCTGCGCCAACTGAAAAAAACGGAGTGGCAATAGGATCAATAGAAAACTCCTGACGGATCCATGTGGATTTGGCAGGAGTTTTCTGTTTATATGATAAAATTTATACCTTTATAAGTAAATGTAGCGAGTGGTATTTCATCTCGATGAAAACGATGTAAAACGACGTACCTGTCCTGTGGTTTACAATCAGTGTTTCCCAAACATTTCGATCAGTGCCAGCACAATTTCGATGGCAATTAAGATAATAATCGCCCATTCCAAACGATTGCCGCGTTTCGCATGAGCCAAATCGGCAAACACCTGAGTGATATCCATCAGCATTTGCGTTTTGTGACGCAGGGTTTCGTAACGGTCGGCCAGTTCAAACAGCAAGCACAGTTCATCGAACACGGCGCCGGCCTCTTCATTATTCCAAGTGATTTCCGGCTTGTCCAAAAGCATAACATAGGAAATCGTCGCCAATTTGAACCCGAGTATACGCGAGGACACTTTCGCCAATTGGTTATCAGAAACGCTCAGTTTTCCCTGGCGCAGATTGGCGACGACTTCCTCAATTTCATCGATCAGGATGTCCACCTCTACCTCAATCCGTTCCACTGCCACCGATTTAGCCAGTACCGTAGCGACGACCTCCCGGTGGTATGGCTGCTCGGCCAGAGTAATCAGCTGATCGTTGGTAATTCCAGGTTCTGCCTGGGAATTTCCCAGAATTTCGTATTCATCGGTATGCTCCAGTTGCTTCACCTGGTTCAATCCTTTTTCCACGTGAGACAAATATCCGATGATATCCATTACTTCGTGATGCTGGCAATTCACAAAAACGATGCTGCCGAAGGGATATATATGCACCGCCTTATTCTCTGGTTCCCGCAAAATGCCACTTAGATAGGTTTCATTAAGTATCAGGGATTCTTCCCATTTGAAACGACGGGTAATACCAAAATGCGCGGCCAGCTTATTGAGATTGATTTCATTGGTTAAGGCTGCTGCCTTAAAGGCGGCTAAAGCCATTTTTATCACACTCTTTCTTTTTTCTTTAATAATAGCATACTTGACAGAAGGCAGCTTCAAAGAACGTGGCGACAGGTTCTTTTTCCATTTTATCACATTTGTTTGCGGGATTGCGTTTCTATTCTATATATATAGC
>DATMYQ010000227.1:0-12008 GCA_035560935.1 Patescibacteria group bacterium
TGGCAAAAATCCTGCCGGCAACAGGGGGGCATCCGGCACATTATAAGAAAAACGCGCATAGAGACTTTCCTTCTCTATGCGCGTTTCCCACATCGTCTTCAGATTTTCAAGTCATATTCCTGGACCAGGGCCTCCAATCGCTCTGTATGTTCCATCCATGCTTCGGTTTTTTTTGACCGCCGGGCCGTTAGGGACGTTTCCTGTTCCAACGCGTCAACCAAAAACAAAAACTTTTGGACCACTTCTTCCGACATGCCCAGTACATTTGCCGCCTCACTTGCCATTGTCATCATGGTCAACCCCTTTCCTGTCCGGTTTTCAGGCTGCTTTCCGGCCCACTTTCCCTCCCCGGGCAAAAAGCTCCGGCGACGTATTTCCAAGTTACTTCAGAAACGCATGTCTTATTTTTGCCGTAACGGGTTCGATAGCAAAATCAAACCGTGGGAGACAATGCTGTGTCCGGATTCACTATTAAATTATCGCAATATTCGTGCCATTTATTGTAAACGTGGCGCATCTTTACTAAATGAGCGGCAGGGATTGGTATAACAGGACCGAATATAGTATTATAAACCTTAAAATCGTTTAAAAAACCGGCCCACAAACATTTTTCGCCGCCTCATTGTATGCATTTTTGCATTAACTGTAGGCTTTTTTGCTTACATTATGCCGGGGAGGGACAACAATGGACCGCGATTCACGGGAACGCCAACTGACAGAAGAAAACCAACTGCTGTGGAAAATTGCCGATTCCTCTTATGATGGTATTTTCATGACCGACGCCTTCGGTAAGATTCTGTACTGCAACAACGCCTATCTGCGCATTTCGGGCCTGAGTCGCGAACAAATCCTGGACCGGAATATCGCCGACCTGATCACCGCCGGTGAAATTCCCGACGCCTGTTCCCACGAAGTCATTCGTACTCAAAAGCCGCTGACCAAGGTCATTGACTACTTCCACGGCGTATCCGCTCTGGTCACCAGTATGCCGATTTTTGACGACAACGGCTGCCTGACGCGGGTATCCTCCAACGTCCGCGATATTACCGAACTGGTGAAAATTAAGGAGCAGTTACTGAAGACCAAGGACCTCAACGAAGAATACCGGCTGCGACTGCGCCAAGCGGATCAGGACCGTGACGGCGAATTCATCATCTGCAGTCCGGCCATGGAAAATATTATCCGCCTGGCAGGACGGATCGCCCATGTTTCCTCACCGGTACTGCTGCTGGGCGAGTCCGGCGTCGGTAAGGACATGCTGGCCCGCTACATTCACGACTGCAGCACCACGGATGAAAACCTTCCCTTCGTTCAAATCAACTGCAGCGCCATACCGGAATCCCTGCTGGAATCCGAACTGTTCGGCTACGAACCCGGTGCCTTCACCGGTGCTTCCCGCAAAGGCAAAGTTGGTCTGTTTGAACTGGCCAACAAAGGAACGCTGTTTCTGGATGAAATCGGCGAAATGCCTCTCTCACTGCAGGTCAAACTGCTGGACGTACTGCAAACGCAAAAAATGTTCCGTCTGGGTGGCACCAAACCAGTGATCAGCAATCCCCGCATTATTGCCGCCACCAACAATGACCTGGAACAGCTGATGGCGGCGGGAAAGTTCCGTCGCGACCTGTATTACCGGCTCAACGTGATCCCGGTACTGATTCCGCCGCTGCGGGAGCGGAAAGAAGACCTGATTCCTTTGATCCGTCATTTTGTCGAGCGCAAAAACAAAAAATTTCGCATGTCCCGCCGCCTGACTCCCCGGGCCGTGGAGATTCTCGCTCACTACCGTTGGCCGGGCAATGTCCGCGAGCTCCGCAACGTCATTGAAAACATCCTGATCATGGCGGAAACCGATTTAGTGGATGAAAACTGTATCCCCGTTTACATCACCCAGTCCGCGGTTAAAGACCTTTACATCAATACACCGGACTATTTTGACTCCTTCCGGTTACAGGAAATCATGTCCACGGTGGAAAAGGAAGTGATCAGCCGGGCGCTGGCTGAATTTGGTTCACTGCGCCTGGCGGCTCGTCAGCTGGATATCGATTTGTCGACACTGGTCCGAAAAAAGAAAAAATACGGTTTATAAAATCCCCTGCTTTAAACCGGCAAGCAATTCTTTTTCCGCCCTATCCGCGACTTGCCTGCTGGCCAGTGATATGTTGCCGTTAGTTTAACATTTTTTAACATCATTCTTCATTTACTTTTCAGAAGTTTAACGGTATTATAGCCTTGTTGTGCGAAGTTTTGCGCCGGCAAAATTAAAACAAAGGCCACCCTGCCGGACGGCCTTTGTTTTTTTCAGCTCTTGCGTTATGCCAGCGTATTTCGCAGCTCGCCAATCTTTTCGATGGACACGCAGACCGTGTCGCCGGCCTTCAGCCATTGCTGCTTTTCTGCCGGATATCCCAGAATGACGCCGCCGGGAGTTCCGGAAAAAATCAGGTCACCGGGCTGCAGCGTCATGTGCCGGGAAATATAACTGATCACCGTGGCACAGTCAAAAATCATATCCCGGGTGTTGGCCGACTGACGGACTTCGCCGTTAACCGTACAGCGGATATCCAGGTTTTGCGGATCCAGCGCGTCGGCGGTCACCAGACACGGGCCCACCGGCGCAAAGTAATCACAGGATTTGCCCAATAGCCACTGGGCGGTGCGGAATTGTAGATCCCGCGCACTGAGATCGTTGCCGGCGGTATAGCCGAATACATAGTCCAGCGCCTGCTCTTTGGTCACGTTCGCCGCCGTTTTGCCGATGACGATAACCAGTTCCGCCTCGTAGTCGAACTTCACCGCCGACTTTGGCAGCGGCAGAGTCTGTCCGTGCGCCGCCAGCGCGTTGTTAAACTTACTGAACAGCACCGGAAACTCGGGAATGGCAATATCGCATTCCTCGCGGTGAGACTTGTAGTTCAGCCCCACACAGAGAATTTTTTCCGGCCGGGTCACGCAGGGTGCGTACACCACCTGATCCTCCGGGATCAGGGCTCCCGTCAGGGCCGCCAGTTGTTTCTGTCCCGCCACTCCTGCCACCATCAGCGCTTCCATACTGGCCGGCGCGGTGGGATCTGCCGCCTGTACGTCCAGTATCCCGCCGTCTTGTACCAGGCCCAGCCGGATGTCGTTGCCCACTTTCATGTTCACCAGTTTCATTTTCTTCCATCCTCCTTATATTCATTCAAACTTTTTCTGTCTTTTTTCTGCCGCGACCGGGGGTTGGCTGGGGTTAATATTATAGTTGTCACTCTAGTTACAACCATAATATCAACTACAGGCACTGTCAAGCCCAAAGCGATAATCATCGCATCGTTAGTACAAAACCGCGGTAACCACATCCGTTCGTTCCTGATTAATATCACAATGCCGGCCTTTAAATCCGGCTTCGGGAGGACTTACGCCAATGAAACGACTGCTGAAATTCCTGCTGCGGCTGCTATTTTCGCTCCGCCTGATTAACGGTCACCGCCTGCCCACGGCGGGACCGGCTCTGATTATGCCCAACCACGTCTCTTTTCTCGACCCGTTGCTGTTGTACGCCCATCTGCCGGATCACACCTGTTTTGTGGTGAATACCGACATCGCTGCCCGCATCCGTTTTTTGCTGCGTTGGGTGAAACATATTGTTGTCGACCCGCTGAATCCCTATTCCCTGAAACAAATCATCAGCCTGGTTAATCATGGTGAAACCGTCGTGCTGTTTCCCGAAGGCCGGATCACCACCACCGGCGGCCTGATGAAAGTCTACAGCGGTATTGGCCTGGTGGCCCGGAAAACCGGTGCTCCCATTTATCCGCTGATTCTGCTGGGCCCGGAACTTTCCCGATTTTCCCGGATCCGGGACAAAGTGCGCTGGCGCTGGCTGCCCACTATCAGCATCCATGTGGGTGAACCCGCATCTTTGCGTATTGATCCGGACAAATCCTTCCGCCTGCAAAAGAAACTGCTCAGTGACCAGATTTTGGCGCTGCTGCAGCAAAACCTGTTCCTGGCTCGCCAGACGCAAACCGCCCGTCCCAACCTGTTTGACGCCCTGCGGGCCGCCGCCCGGATTCATGGCCTGAATAAGATCATCGCCACGGACATCGGCGGCAAGCTTACCTACCGTCAGACACTGCTGGGCAGCTATGCCCTGGCCGAGCAGTTGCGACCCCGCCTGCAGGGGGAAGAGCGGGTGGCAGTGCTGCTTCCTAATGCTCTGGGGCATCTGTTAACACTGTTCGCACTGTTTTACCTGGGAAAAACTCCGGCCATTCTTAATTTCACCGCCGGCGCCCGAACCTGTCAGGACTGCGCCGCCACCGCCGGCGTCCGCCATGTTCTCACCTCCCGGACCTTTTTGACCAAGGGCGGTTTAACCAGCCTCGCCAGCGCCCTGGAAGAGCAATTCTCTCTGATTTATCTGGAAGACATCTTAAGCGGCATCGGCCCTGTCGACAAACTGACCGCATTGTTGCGTCAGTTGACCGGTCAGCCGGCTGCTGCCGGCGCCGACCTGGTTTTGTTCACCAGCGGCAGCGAAAGCAAGCCCAAAGGCGTTGTGTTGCATCACGCCCATATCCTGGCCAATCTGAACCAGTTGTCCAGTATCATTGACTACACCCCCCAGGACAAATTTTTGAACGCGCTGCCGATGTTTCATTCCTTCGGTCTTACCGCTGGCACGCTGCTGCCGCTGCTGAACGGCATGGAGGTCCTGCTGTATCCGACCCCGCTTCATTACAAAATCATCCCGGAAATTGCCTATGACCGGAATATCACCGTCCTGCTGGGCACGCCGACTTTCCTTTCCGGCTACGGCCGTTACGCCCATCCCTATGATTTTCACTGCCTGCGCTACATCGTCGCCGGCGGCGAGAAACTCAAAGACGAAGTCCGGCATCTCTGGCAGGACAAGTTCGGTCTGCGCATCCTGGAGGGTTACGGCGTCACCGAAACCGCGCCCGTCCTCAGCATCAACACGCCGCTGTTTTACAAAACCGGCAGTGTCGGCCGCTTTTTGCCCGGCATCGACTGGCGGATCGAACCGGTGCCCGGCATTGACGGCGGCGGTAATCTTCTGGTTCGGGGTCCCAACGTGATGGCCGGCTATCTGCTGGCCGAGCGAGGCTTTGTTGCGGCGCCGGAATGGTACGATTGCGGTGACGTGGTCCGTGTCGATGAGGAGGGTTTCGTACATATTCAGTCCCGCCTGCGGCGTTTTGCCAAAATATCCGGTGAAATGATCAGTCTGGACGCCGTGGAAAACCTGGCCCGACAATGTTTCGGCACCGATCAGCACGCCGCCGTCAGTCTGCCCGACTCCCGGCGCGGCGAACGGATTCTCCTGTATACCGCCAATCCCGCCGCCCATCGGCAAGCTTTGCGGGAATGGATGCAACAAAACGGCGTCAGTCCCCTGTCCCTGCCCGCCGGGATCATCCTGCTGGAAAAACTGCCCCTGTTAGGCAACGGTAAAACCGATTATGTCAGTCTGAAAGAACAGGCTCTCAAGGAGGAACGATCCCATGGCTAAGCTCTCACCGCTCAACGCGCTGCTCAGTTCCCAGTTTCTATCCGCCTTCGTGGACAACATGCTGCTGTTTATCGTCCTGGCCATCATTCACCGGGACGGTTATCCGGAATATTATCTGCCCTTTGTGCAAAGCACCTTTCTGGCCGCCTATATCCTCTGCTCTCCCTGGGTCGGTCCCTTTGCCGACAAACATGCCAAAGCCAATGTTCTGGTGGTGGGCAACGCCGTGAAAGCGTCCGGCGTTCTGCTGCTGGCGCTGCAGTGCAACCCGGCGCTTAGTTACGGCGTGGTCGGCCTGGGCGCCGTGATTTACAGTCCCGCCAAATACGGCATCCTTCCCCTGCTGACCGACAGCGAAGACGCGCTGCTGCGGGCCAATTCGAAACTGGAAAGTTTTACGATTCTGGCCATATTGTCCGGTTCCGTCGGCGGCGGCCTGCTGGCCGACCTGTCCATCAACCTGGCGCTGTTCGCCAGCATGTTGCTCTACGCCGCGTCTTTGGCCATCAACACACTGATTCCCAAAGATCCCGGCAATCCCGCCCTTCACTACCAGAACGCCGTCAGACGCCTGTACCAGGATACTGCGGCCTTGCTGGGCCAACGCCCCAGCCATTACTCACTGATCGGCACCAGTTCCTTCTGGATGGCTTCTTCCGTACTGCGAATGATCATCTTCGCCTGGCTGCCGCTGACCCTGGGCATTACCAGCGGCACTTCCATCAGCCTGATTATCGCCATCACCGGCGTCGGCATCGCTCTGGGCGCGACGCTCACCCCCCACCTGATCCGTTTGAGCCAGTATACCCGTACCCGCTGGTTCGGCCTGGCCATGGGGCTCGTCATCCTTGCTTTTCCTCTGGTTCACAGCCTGCCGCCGGTACTAATCTTAATGTTGCTGACCGGCGTACTGGGCGGTATCTACATCGTGCCGATGAACGCCTGCCTGCAGCAGGTGGGACATCACTGCATCGGTGCCGGTAAAACCATTGCCGTGCAGAATTTTTTGGAAAACCTCTTCATGTTCCTTGGCGTCATGGCCTACACGCTGGCCAGCAGCGCCGGCATTTCCCCCAACGTCAGCCTGATCGCCACCGGTGGCGCTTTTTTGTTGCTGGTCGCGTATCTATACCTGTATTCCCGGCAAAAATAAAAAACAACCGCCGCCAAGCCGGCCTTTATGGCACGCTTGGCGGCGATCAACGGATCCGGCCAGCATCATTTATCGAACAAACACAACGTGTCCCGGAAATAATCTTTGGTTTTCAGTTGTTCCAGCGCGGCGGCGCCATTTTTTTCTATCATCTCGCAAGCATCCTTCAGTTCATCACCGACCAGCGCCCGTTCCAGTTTCATGTTATAAACACCGCTGCCCACCGCGTAGCCGGAACCGTCCGGCGCCATCGCTTTCATCACGAAGGAGGATTTCCACTCTTCCTGAAGATTGGTGGGATTGATGCCGAAATAGTGAACCCAGGTGGAATTTTGTTGCCGGAGATTAAGATCATCCAAATATTGTTTGATCATTTGCGTTCCCCAGGAATCCTTCAGTTCCAGCCCATTCACCCCTTCCAGCTGCGGCGCGGGCGGATTGACCTTGCCAACTCCCTGTAACCCCATGACAAAAATGTAGCGTTCACCATCGTACCAGGGAGCCTGACGCAGCTCGGCAAAAGCCGCTTCACCCTTTTCCGCAATCAGACGGACCGCGCGGTTCACCCGCAAAACCACTTCCCGCGCTTCCTCCGCTTCATACAGCTCCGGGTTGGCGAAATCTTTTTCCGCAGCGTTGACGACACTACTGGACAATACCACGTTTTTGTTTTTCATACCATGGTCGGACAACCAGTGCTTAATTAAATCGCCTAATGCTTTCATACTCCATGCCTCCTCGTTTCGGGGGGGTTATTTTATGTCCGGGCAGTAAACTTATACCATGCCGTTTATCATACCACTAATTTACCGGGTTCGTCATCCCCGGACGAGCGGTGATTGCGGAATCACTTTCTTGGTTTAGCTAAAATTCCCTCTGGGTACTGCCAATGATCCTTCCAATTATCCGGCTCCACAAATAACATTTCAGCTAATATATTCTACAAATGGGATAATTTTATTAGACACTTTGGATAATTACGCGTTCAAGTGTTACGGTGTATAATCCTCATTAACATATTCCATTATTTGTTAGCCCAAATAGCTAACCCAAAGGAGGTGTTCCCCCATGGAGAAGGAAAAAAAAGAATGGTCACAACCAGAAGTTACTGAATTGGTCATACCGCAGACGGCGCTTGTGTCTCCGCCAGTCACTCTCATTTACAACGAAGAGATATTTGACAGTAACGACGTTTAACGCCTTGGCCACGATCCAAAATCAGGAAACCACTCTCAAGAGCCTCCACACGAATACAATGGGGCGTTGGCTATCGTCAGCGCGCCTTTTTCATTCCTCATCCTTTGATTTTTTTCAGCAACCAGGCCATATTTTCCGCCAGGTTTTGCATATTGGCGATCCCTTCCGCATCTTCCAGCACTTCACCGGCAGCATTGCCGTAAACCATATTCCAGTAGGTCGAACCCACCAGAAACATCTCCTTGCTGTGAAGAAAATGCTGCAGTGTATCAAAGGCGCTGATGGCCCCCCCTCGCCGGGCCGCCACCACTGCCGCACCCACCTTATGGCGCAACAGCCCCCGGTTAGCCGCCAATACAATACTGGCCCGGTCGATAAAGGCTTTCATCTGCGACGTTACGCCCGCCGCATACACCGGTGATCCCAAAATCAAGCCGTCCGCGGCAATCATCCGGGCAAAGCAATCGTTGAAATCATCATTAACCACGCATTTTTGATTTTGATTTTCCACGCAGGTTCGGCAGGCGATGCAGCCCCGAATATTTTTCTCCGCTAACGAAATCTGTTCCGTCTCGATTTCCTGTCGATTCAGTTCTGCAAAAATCACCCCCAGCAAGCGGGCGGTATTGCCCTCTCGGCGAGGACTGCCATTAATACCGATGACTTTAATCACGCATCCTTTACCCCTTTCTGCTCTGTTCTATTCATTAAGGAATATTATACTATTTTTCCCTTACAGTTTCCATTTGATCTTTTCTGGTATTCGCTGATCAGCCAAACTTCCCGGGATTCTCTTATTCTGGCCCCGTTATGAAGGTTTTTGTCCGCAGATAGCGAAGTTAACGTCAAACGCTATTCGGAGTTGCGGAGTGAGTGTAAAAGACTGGCGGTTATTTCGTAACGTTGGCGTAATGATTACCTTGTTTAGCATAGCGCTGTCGGTGACTGTTTTTATTTCCTGACAGACGGTTTTACCGATGCTCTGATGCAACCGAAACACGCTGATTTTGGTCTCCCGGCGGGAAAATTTTTCTCAACGACGTTGCCGGACTGGAACGGAGCGCAGCCACGGAAACTTTATTGGACGACGCCACCGGAATCTGTTTGCAAATCGTCAGTCTAACAGAATAAGCTCTGTATGTAGCAAAAAACAGCGCCTGCCGTTATCGGAGGCGCTGTTTTTTGTATTCATTTTGTTAAACCGGCGTAAACGTCCCGCAGAACGTCCACCCCCACATTATATCTCTGTTCACCCCGGTCGAAAATCGCCGGGTCCGCATTGAACCGCGCCGGTAGTCCCGTGTCCAAATTCCAGTTTTCCCGCAAATAGGCGATACCATTTTGCCTAAACACACTTTGCGCATTGCCGCTGCCTGGATCTCCGGTCCAAAACGCCAGCGCAATGCTGGCAACCTGTTTCGTTGCCCAAACCGCCATAGCAAACAGCTCCGATGAAGAATAGGTCAGTTCCGCGCTGTCTCCATTTGGCCGCCACGGGCCTTTTGAAACATTCCTCGCCTGAATATCCGCCGCATTGAGCTGTTTCAACATATCCAACCCGGCAAAATATTCCCTGAGTCCGCAAAGAATATTTTGTGCCGCGTAGGTTGTGCCGACGATATGGTGAAAATCATGATACGCCGCATGAATCGGATGCTCAGGCTGGTTAATGTCAAGCGTCTGAAAGTCGGCGCTGAGTACAGCAGAATATACCGTTTTTAAGGCATTATTCAGCACGGATGCAATATCCATATCCAGCAGGTCACCGTTATTTTCCTGACGGCAGCGCACGGCACTCGCATCAGGAACCGCCTCCTTCCGATGTTTTTCCTTTAATATATGACAATCAATCATGGCTTCCAACTTTTTGTGAGCCGTATAATCCTCTTTAGGCACATGATATTTCCAGTGATCTTGCGTTCGCCGGTAAACATAAGGGTGCAAAATACAATCCGTCAGCACATGGGAATAATAACCCAGCGCAAACGCCAGCTGTTTTCCCGCCGCTTCCGGATCACGGCGTTGGTTGTCTTTAGCCTGGTCCAGCAGCGCACAAAAGAGATCAAAAGAACCATCCCCGTGCAGCGCATCGGATAAGGCCTCATAATTTTGCTTCGGATCGAACCGGGCCAGCAACACGTCCTTAACATAGAATAAATCCGGACCAAAAGAGCCAAAAGCGGCAAAATTTCTGTATTTTTCCCAGAGATTGCGGGCTGCGTCCGTTAGCGCCTCTTCGATAACCAAATAATGTGTAATCGGCTGGGGCATCGTGAGCACCTCCTAACAATATCTCCTTAAGGAAATTATATCATGAACCGAAGGAAAAACAATGCACACCGTACATTGACAATAATTCTGACAAAGGGTAAATATTTAACAGTTCACATCTTTAATCAAATGCTTACCGGCATAAATTTGCCTTTCACGGGAATATTGCCGCTCTTTTTGTAAAATAAGCCGAAATTAGAATATTGACGGCAGAATGTATCTGACATATAATATCATTCTAACCGGTGTACTTGTCCGGTGGATAAATTTATATTATTTTATGGGGGAGGATTACAACTATGGCAAAAAAATGGCTGGCAACAGCAGCTGCCGTCATGCTATTGTCCACTGCATTGACAGGGTGTGGCAGCAACAGCGGTAAAGCCGACACAAAATCCAATGCGAACGAAATTAAACTTGGCGTCAATGTGGAACTGACCGGTTCGGTTGCCGATTACGGCAAGCAGGCTCTGAACGGTATGAAACTGGCCGTCAAGGAAGTCAATGCTGCCGGCGGCGTCTTAGGCAAACAGATTGTACTGATTCAGGCCGACAACAAATCCGAAGCTTCGGAAGCCGGCAATGCCGCAACCAAACTGATCACCCAGGATAAAGTTTCCGCAATGCTGGGACCAATCACCAGTTCCAACGCACTGGCCGCAGTTCCCATCTCGCAGGATAATAAAGTGCCGTTAGTCACACCCACCGGCACAAATATGAAAATTACCGTGGACGACAAAAACCAGACCCGGCCTTTTGCCTTCCGCGGCTGCTTTATCGATCCTTTTCAGGGCGTTGTGATGGCCAACTTCTCCAGTAAGACCTTAAATGCCAAAACCGCAGTGATTTTTATGGACAGCAGTTCGGACTATTCTAAGAACCTTGCTGAATCCTTCACCGAAAACTTCGAGAAAAATGGCGGTAAAATCATCGGCAAAGAGGCTTTCCTGCAAAAAGATCAGGACTTCAAAGCCGCTCTGACCAAAATTAAAGCGATGAACGCCGATGTCATCTTCCTGCCGGCGTACTATGAAGAAGTGGGCAAGATCGTCAAGCAGGCCCGCGAACTGGGCATCACCATGCCGATTATCGGTACCGACGGCTGGGATAATCCTAAAATTGCCGAAATTGCCGGCGCCGCCGCCCTCAATAACACCTTCTTCAGCAATCACTACACCACCGATGCCAAAGATCCCAAGGTGGAGCAATTCGTGGCGGCCTACAAAAAAGAGTATAATGTTGAACCAAGCGCCTTCTCAGCTCTCGGTTATGACACCGCTTACATGCTGATTGACGCCATCAAACGCGCCAACAGCGCTGAACCCGCCAAAATCCGCGATGCTTTGGAACAGACAAAAGATCTTCAACTGGTAACCGGTGTTCTTACCCTTGATGCTTCCCACAATCCAATCAAAAGCGCCGTAATCATTGAGTTAAAAGATGGCAAACCTACTTTCCGGGAAAAAATTAATCCCTGATTTTAACTAACCGTTTTCAATCTTTCAAAAGATCTTTAAAAAACACCCTACGCAAAGTAACCTGTACCCTATAGAATAGACAAAAAAGTCTATTCTATAGGGTATTTTCTCTGGCGCCAGCGAAATGAGTTTTTTTACAAACCTGCGGCCCTACTCTCTCGAGAGCTAATCCGCAGGATTGGTCTCTAACCGATATAAGCGAATCCGCAGGATTCGTCGGTGCCAGAAGTCGATTCGCAGAATCGATCTCCAACCGGCGTAAGCAGATCCGCAAGATCGTCGGAGCCAGGAGCTAATCCGCAGGATTAGTCTCCAGCCGGCGTGAGCGAATCCGCAGGATTCGTCGGAGCCGGACAAATCCTCTCTCGTCCCGCTCTTTTCTATGTTTCATTCC
>DATMYQ010000228.1:0-11459 GCA_035560935.1 Patescibacteria group bacterium
GATTTTTATTTGGTTATGGATCGGCCTAGCCGATCCATAACCAAATCTTTTGGAGGAGTTCCGTCCATGTTTATTGTGCATTGCCTGATGCGGCGAATACCCAGATTACTGATGGTTTTTCTGGGAGTTTCAATGATTACCTTTGCCCTTTCCCACGTGATTCCGGGAGATCCGGCCCGGATGATGGTGGGACAGAAGGCCAGCCCGGAAACGCTGGCAAAAGCGCGGGTAGAGCTGGGTTTAGACCAGCCTGTGCCGGTGCAGTACTGGCGATATCTGACGGATTTGCTGCAGGGGGATATGGGGCGGTCCATCCGGACGCAACAACCGGTGGCCGATGAGCTGAAAAAATATTTTCCGGCAACGCTGGAGCTGACGCTCGTCAGTATGCTGTTGACGCTGGTGGGTGGTATTTTACTGGGTGTGCTGGCGGCGGTGCGGCGGGATGGCTGGGTCGATCATGCCAGCCGGCTGATCTCCCTGGTGGGAGTGTCGATGCCGTTGTTCTGGTCCGGCTTGCTGGTATTGATCGTGTTTTACCAGTGGCTGCAGTGGTTTCCCGCTTCCGGACGACTGGATACGTTTATGACGCCGCCGCCCCGTATCACCGGTATGTATCTGGTGGATGGCATGCTGGCCGGCGACGGGGCCGTGATGTTCAGCGCGCTGGAACATTTGGTCCTGCCAGCCAGCTGCCTGGCGTATGTCCAACTGGCGGTGATTGCCCGTCAGGTTCGCTCCAGTATGATTCAGGTGCTGGCGCTGGATTATATTCGTACGGCCCGGGCGTTTGGCCTGTCAGAGACCAAAATTATTTATCAGTATGCGCTAAAAAATGCGTTGCTGCCGACCGTGACGGTGGCCGGACTGATTTTTGGCGAATTGCTGGGCGGAGCCATCATCACGGAAACAATTTTTTCCTGGCCCGGTATGGGAAAGTATGTGGTGGATTCCGTGGGCTTTCTGGATTTTCCCGCCATTATGGGGTTTACAATGGTTGTGGCGATGGGATATGTGCTGATCAATTTGCTGGTGGATCTGTTGTACCGGGTACTGGATCCGCAAATTCAGGAGGTTGACTGATGAGCGAGAACAAAAACCGATGGGAACGTTCGGCGGTTCTTTTGCGCCGCAATCCGTTGACCTTTGCCGGTTGCCTCGTGGTGATGCTGATGCTGCTGGCCGGTGCGGCGGCGCCGCTATTGTCACCGTACGATCCGGTGGCCATTGATATTTCTCATAAACTGCAGCCACCGGACGGGCAGCACTGGTTTGGAACCGATGAAGTGGGTCGGGATGTGTTTAGCCGGGTGTTGTACGGTTGCCGGACTTCGGTGCAGGTGGGATTGTACATAGTGTTGATTGCGGCGGTTGTGGGGACCGTGGTGGGCAGTTTGTCCGGTTATTGCGGCGGGCGGCTGGATCAGGCGGTGATGACGGTCACCGATATGGTATTGTCATTTCCTTCTCTGGTGCTGGCCATGGCGTTGGCCGCGGCGCTGGGACCCAGTCTGTTTAATACCATGCTGGCGGTAGCCGTCGTAAAAATTCCCACCTATGTTCGATTGGTCCGGGGACAGGTGTTGTCGCTGAAAGAACAGTATTATGTGCGAGCGGCGCAAACTTTTGGCTCGAGCCGCTTTTGGATTCTTTCCCGGCATATTGTTCCCAACTGTCTGGCGCCGGTGCTGATTCAAATCACGCTGGGAATCGGCGAGGCCATTCTGACGGCCTCTTCACTGAGTTTTATCGGTCTGGGTGCGCAGCCGCCAACTCCGGAATGGGGCGCTATGATTAGTACGGCCCGGATTTACGCGCTGGACCAATGGTGGTATGTGACCTTTCCGGGAATTGCTATTTTTATCACTGTAGTAGGATTTAATCTTTTGGGCGACGGGGTCCGGGATGTGCTGGACCCCCGTTCAAAAGTCTGACAGGAGAAATGGACAATATGGAACCAATACTATCAGTCAGAAATTTAACGGTGGATTTGGCGGTGAGAAGGGAATTACGCCGGATATTATACGATGTGAGTCTGGACGTGTATCCCGGGGAAATTGTCGGTCTGGTCGGCGAGTCCGGTTCCGGAAAATCGGTGACGGCGGCGGCCATCATGCAACTGTTGCCGGGCGGCGCCAAAGCCATCACGGGTGGCAGTGTGACTTTTCAGGGGCAGGATCTGACCCGGGTAACGCCAAAAACAATGCGGGAGATCCGGGGACGGGATATTTCGATGATCTTTCAGGAACCGATGACCAGCCTGAATCCGGTATTTACCGTGGAAAGCCAGTTTGTCGATGTAGCCCGGACCCATCAAAAATTATCATCGGCAGCAGCCCGGCAGCGGGCGCTGGAATTGCTGCAGGCCGTGCGGATCAGCGATCCTGCCCGGGTATTGAATTGTTATCCTCATGAATTGAGTGGCGGAATGCGTCAACGGGTCATGATCGCTATGGCCCAGTCCTGTTCACCGGCGTTGCTGATTGCCGATGAACCGACAACGGCGCTGGATGTGACTATTCAGGCGCAGATCCTGCGGTTGCTGCAGGCGGCGGCCCGGGAGAAGCAGACAGCGGTACTGCTAATCTCTCACGATCTGGGAGTGGTGTCGCAGCTTTGCCGGCGGGTGGCGGTCATGTATGCTGGCGAGATTGTCGAGTGCGGTTTGACGGATGATATTTTGCAGGCGCCGCGGCATCCCTATACCCGGGCCTTGCTGAAATCGGTCCCGGATTTTGGCACTCCCGCCGGTCAACTGACGTCTATTGACGGCACGGTACCGGACGCCGGGGCGGTGATGCCGGGTTGCCGCTTTCAACCGCGTTGTCCGGAAGCCTATGCTCATTGTCTTTTGAAAGCGCCGGAGCCGGTATGGTTGGCTGGTAACCACAATGTGCGCTGTTGCCGGCTGGCGGGAGAGGAGGTGCTCCATGACGGCTGTGCTGCAGTTGGAGGATGTTCATAAAACTTTTGTAGTCAAATCTTTTTGGGGAAAAGAAAGCGTCACCCGGGCGGTTGACGGTGTCGACCTGAGCGTCAACCGAGGCGAAACGTTGGGTATTGTCGGCGAATCCGGCTGCGGCAAAAGTACCCTGGCCAACCTTTTGACGCGATTGGAAAAACCCGATACCGGTAAAATACTTTTGGACGGCGTGGATATTGCCGGAATGAATGAAGCGCAACTGAGGCCGTTACGGTCAAGGATTCAAATGGTGTTTCAGGATTCTCATTCGTCGCTGGACCCCCGGTTTACAGTGCGGCAGATTTTGGAAGAGCCGATGCGTGTCAGCAGACGCTGGAACCAGGAAAAAATGACGGAGAAAATACGGATGCTGATGGAAAAAGTAGGTCTGTCAGCAGACCAGTTGCCAAGATATCCGCATGAATTCAGCGGCGGACAGCGCCAACGTCTGGCTATTGCCCGGGCGCTGACCACCAACCCGGAAGTGCTGATTCTGGACGAACCAACCTCGGCCCTCGATGTTTCGGTACAGGCCCAGGTATTGAATTTGCTGTTGACACTGCAGGCGGAACTGGGACTGACTTATATTTTCATCTCGCACAACCTGGCGGTTGTTCGTTACATTGCCCGCCGGGTGGCCGTGATGTATTTTGGCAAAATCGTGGAACTGGGCGACACCGGGCAGGTATTGGCGCAGCCGATGCATCCTTATACCCGGGAATTGATTGATGCGGTTCCGGCGATTGGGAAACCGTTGCGAGAGGAAAACCGCGATGAGGGAAGCGGCGAGAAGACGTCAGCGATGACCGGCTGCCCGCACAGTCCGCGTTGTCCGTTGGCTCAGCCCCGGTGCCGCCAGACTATGCCGCATTTGCGGGAGATTCAGTCCGGCCAGCGGGCGGCCTGTTGGGCGGTAGAATAAAATAGAATTTACCTTTTCCTTTTACAATATTTTTACTTGAAAACCCTTGACTTAGAGTGGACTCGAAGTGATATGCTGGAACCAGTACTGTCATGGAAGAAAGGTGGAGAAATGCCTGATGGACAGACGGGGATTTATCAGCAGTGTGGGCTGTGGATTGTTATCGCTGGGCTTGGCCGGCTGCGGTCTGGCGGATACGGATAAAAAAGATACGGCAAAAACGCCGCCCGCATCTGCGCCGGCACCCCTACCGAGCGGGGGACCGGACCGGAATAAACTGGTGGTTGCGGAAGGAACCGATCCCAACAATCTGATTGAAAAAGGATTCGCTGCCCTGGGCGGAATCGGCGCTTGGGTGAAAAAAGGAAATTCGGTGGTGATCAAACCTAATTTCAGTGTGCCCCGCAAGCCGGAAGAGGCGGCCACCACCAATCCGCAGCTGGTCGCGGCGTTGGTGCGGCAGTGTTTGGCGGCGGGCGCCAAAGAGGTCAAAGTGATTGATTATCCGTTTAACAGTCCGCCGGTATGTCTTACCAACAGCGGCATAAAAGCGGCGGTGGAGGCGGCGGGCGGGAAAGCCTATGTTACGAACGCGCAAAGTTTTTATACCCAGGTGGATGCCGGCGGCTCGGTACTGAAGACCATGCTATTTTCCCAGGATGTGCTGGCAGCGGATGTGTTTATCAATTTTCCAATATTGAAGCATCATGGCATCACCAAATTGACCATGGGGCTGAAAAATATGATGGGCTTGGTCTGGGACCGGGGTTATTTTCACCGGACCGATCTGAATCAGACCATTGCCGAACTGGCCGCGTTTCGAAAACCCCATTTGACGATCCTGGATGCCACCCGGGGGATCACTGCCAACGGCCCGGGCGGACCGGGACCGATCCAGGAATGGAAACAGGTGGTGTTTGGCGTCGATCAGGTTGCGGTGGATACCTACGGTGCCACTTTGTTTGGCATGGCGCCGGCCGATATTGCCTATCTGCCGCTGGCGGCGCAACTGGGCCTGGGAGAAATGGATCTGCGGAAAATGACCGTAGTCAAGGTGTAGCGACGTGAAACGAATCAAAATTCTTTGGCTGCGGTATAGTGTGCAAAGTGCGTCACTCATTTTCTTTCTGTTGCTATTTAGCGGTCTTTCCTATCCGCTGGGGAAGGAAGTACCCCTGCTGCAGGGAATGACCCGCTTGGATCCCTGGACATTGTTGAATCATCTGCGTTGGCAATGGAACTGGCCAACCTGGGGATGGCTGTCGCTGGCGACCGTACTGGTGTCGCTGGTTTGGGGACGGTTGTTCTGCGGTTGGCTTTGCCCGCTGGGTGCAGCGCTGACTTTGGTGGATCAAATTAGCCGGCGATGGTGGAAAAATCTGACGGTCATGCGACGGAATATGCTGGAGAAAGCCCGGACTTGGCGGTATTTTTGGCTGCTGTTGCTGACCGTGGTTTTTCTGCTGGGATCAAACTGGACATATTTTCTTACTCCGTTCACCTTGTTGGGTCATGAAATTGTCAGAGGCTTTCAGGGGCAGATTCCCTGGATTCTACTGGGCATCGCGGCGGGAACCGTATTTTTTTCCCGACTCTGGTGTACCGCCTTGTGTCCCACCGGTCTGTTGCTGTCGGTGGCGGCACGGGGTCGCCGTTTTGGCTACCGGCCCGACAAACAGTGTCTGGAATGTGGGGTTTGTTCCCGCAATTGTCCCGCCGGTATGGCGCCGGTCACAGATCAGGCGGTTGGGGAAGGCTGTCTGGTTTGCGGCGATTGCCAACGTTCCTGTCCGCCCCGGGCGATTCAATGGCAACGGCTGAATAAAAAAGCGGGCGTGACCGGAGAGACGGGCGATGCGGTGAGTTGCCGGCCGCCTTCTTCGCGGCGGCAATTTATTAAAACGGTGGCGGTGCTGGCGGCAGCGGTGGCATTCTGGCAACAAACCGTTTGGTCGGGACCGCGGGTGCTGCGGCCACCGGGAGCGTTGGCGGAAAAAGATTTTACCGCTGTTTGCAACCGGTGCGGACGATGTATCCGGGTCTGTCCGGCCAAAGCGCTGCAGCCGATGCCGGCAGTAACTGGGCTGGCAAATTTTGAAACTCCTTACATCCTGCCGCGTAAAAGTCGCTGTGATTTATGTCTGTCCTGTCAGGAGGTCTGCCCTACTGGTGCCATTGCCGCAACGACATTGGAGCAGGTCCGAATGGGAACCGCGGTGCTGGACAAACCACGCTGCATAGCTTGGAGTGAGCAAAAACTATGCCTGATTTGCGCCGAACAGTGTCCGGTTTTGGCTATTCAGGGGGATGAAAATCACCGGCCGGTGGTGCTGGCGGAGCAGTGCGTCGGCTGCGGTTCCTGTGAAAATGCCTGCCCGGTGGCAGGTGATGCGGCGGTCCGTGTGCTGCCCCGGCTGGATTAACCGGGACGGCCTGCTTGTTTTAGCGGGATGAACAGCATGCTTTTGTTGCCGGAGAAAATATGGCGCTGGCTGGCGCTGATCAAGAAGTAGAATATGGTATCTCACCCTGCCGATGAATACGGCGGGGTGTTTCCTTGTCACCCCCTTTTATGCTTGCTGCAAATCTCGGGCCGTGATGAATAATGATTGCATACTACCCGGATTATGATATAAAATGATTAGCGGCGAGGGCGTTGCCGGATATGCGTGACGCGGGTCGACGTTGCCAGGGGTTTGCAGAGTACAAAGGAGGCAGCCGAAAAGCGATGAATTGTGACAATGCTGGGAAAAACAGTCTGATTCGCTGGAGTCGATTGCTGCTGACAGAATTGCGGCCCCGGCAGTGGACAAAAAATTTACTGGTCTTTGGAGCATTGCTATTTTCGTTTCCGATAGCAACGCCGGCGATGTTTTTGCGGGCTTTTATCGGATTCGTTTTATTCTGCCTGATTTCCGGCTGTGTCTATATTTTTAATGACTTTTCCGATCGGGAAGCAGACCGGCGGCACCCGGAAAAACAGCACCGCCCGATGGCGTCCGGAGCGTTGAACCCGTATCTGGGTTTGGCATTTGGCTGTATATTGCTGTTGGGGGCGATATTTACGGCATTCTGGGTAGATATAGATTTTGGAATTTTACTGGCGGCCTATTTTGTGATGAACATGGCGTATACGTTTCACTTAAAGCATGTGGTGATCCTGGATGTGATGATTATCGCCGCTGGTTTTGTATTCCGGGCAATTGGCGGGGCGCTGGTGGTTGACCTGCCCTTTACTCCCTGGTTTTTGATGTGCGCCATGTGGCTGGCGCTGTTTTTGGCGATTAGCAAACGCCGCCATGAAATGCGGCTGATGAGTGCCGGCAACGGGCTGCTGCCGGCAGGGCCGGAAAGTTCCCGACGGGTGCTGGCTTTTTATACGGCGGAATTATTGAATCAGTTGATCAGTGTGGTGACTACGGCTACGATTATCAGTTATTCGCTGTTTACCTTTACTTCCGGGCATACGCTGTTGCTGATGTGGACCATCCCGCTGGTGATGTATGGAATGTTTCGCTATTTGTATCTGGTTTATGTGGAAGAACTGGGCGGACGCCCGGAAGAAGTCCTGTTGGGTGATGTCCATATTTCAGGTACCGTCATCGCTTTTGCGGTTGCGGTGGCCGTGATTTTGGGGTGCCTGGAATAGGCCAGACCATGGCATGAAGAAGGAGAGCGGAACCATGAAAGATATTTTGATTGTGCTGTTGTCTGTGGCGCTGGGGGCGCTGGGACAGATTGCGTTTAAATATGGGGCGATGCAGATCCCGGCAGCAGGTACGCTACTGGATAAAATCACCTGGCCGATTGTGCTGGGCCTCGGTTTGTACGGTATCAGCACCATCCTTTGGATACAGGCTTTGCGCTCGATTGAACTGAGCTTTGCCTATCCGCTAATCAGTCTGGGCTATGTGTTCGTTTTTCTGGCGTCGTATTTTTTATTTCATGAGGCGATCGGTCTAACCCGCATTGCCGGCTTGGTTTTGATTTTGAGCGGCATATTTTTGGTGGCCCGTTCTTAGTTCTTATTTTATTGTTAAAGGGGTTATGGCGTGATTTGGTATATTGTGATGCCGTTACTGGCGTGGTTGGTCGCCGGTTCGGTAAAATTCGTCGTGAATTATTGCCGGTTTGGCCGCCAGGCGATCGGACTGGTCGGTAACGGTGGTTTTCCCAGTACCCACACGACGGTGGCGGCCGGGACCGTGGGGCTGATTGTGCTGCGGGAAGGTTTACAGAGCCCGGTGGTTGGGCTGGGAATTGCTTTTTTACTGATTACGGTGATTGACGCTATGGGGCTCCGACGGGCCGTGGGCCGGCAGGCATCCCGGATTAACCAGTTAGAAAAACAGGCAGGACGTACGGACCGGCCGCTGCGGGAACGACAGGGGCATACTCCGCTGGAAGTGCTGGGTGGAGCCGTTCTGGGCATGCTTTTGGCATTGCTGGTGCAAGGATTGGCCGGTGGGACAGGAGTGACGCCATGACGGGCAAAGAATGTTTTGTCGCCGGTTCCTCATTGCTGATGTTTGTATTCAGCCTATTGGTAATAGCTACGGCCGGCTTTTTTGCCGGGTGGCCGATTCAGTCCGGTTATATCTGCCTGACGCTGCTGTTCACCGCAGTGTATACTGTGGCGGTGGTTCGTCATTACCACCCCGGAGAAGCACGCAGAGAAATCCTGATGATGGTGGGTAAAAATTTACTGGTCTGCGGCCTGTTGGTTGGCGCTTTTACTTTGATCAGTGGCCTGTTTTATGACGTGTCCTATGATGGTCAGGTGTATCATCAGGAGGCGGTGGTGCAATTGGCGGAGGGCTGGAATCCGCTGACGGATTATATGACCAAGAATCGCTCCAATCCGGCCATGCTGTTGAACCACTACGCCAAAGGACCCTGGATTTATGGGGCGGCGTTGTATAAGACCACGGGTCATATTGAGCAAAGTAAAGCATTTAACTGGGTGCTGATGGCTGCCGGTTTTTTTCTGACGCTGGCCGCATTGCGTGATCTTCGCCGCCTGGGGAGGAAGAACGCAGTTTGGCTGAGCCTGATTATGGCGTTGAATCCGGTGACGGTATATCAATTATTCAGCTTTTACATTGATGGGCAATTGGCTTCGCTGCTATTGTGCCTGCTGGCACTGGGACGGCTGCTGTGGACTGGCGGTGACCGGTTTGCGGCAGCGACGATGGCGATGGTGCTGGTGCTGCTGGTGAATATCAAATTTACCGGTGTGGTGTACGGTGCCGTGGCGATGGCCATGCTGCTGGGCTGGGCGTTGCTGCTGCGGCGTGATTTGGTCCGGCTGCTGTTGCCGGCCACTGTGGTGGGGATGCTTGTGGGGGTTCTGTTTGCCGGCTTTAATCCGTATGTCACCAACACCGTGGGATTTGGCCATCCTTTCTATCCCCTGTATGGTCGCTCGGGTGCTACGATGGACATTATGACCACCAATTCGCCGGAACCTTTTCTGCAAATGAACGCGTTGGAAAAACTGGCAGTAGCCACGTTTTCCCAGTCGGCAAACAAGGTTGGTTCCGAAGGACTGCCGGTGCTGAAATGGCCATTTTCCCTATCCGGTAAGGAACTGGAAGTGTTTTTGCTAGGGGCGGATATCCGATTGGCGGGATTTGGCCCCTGGTTCAGTGGCGCCGTAGTGCTGGCGCTGGGAGTTGTGGGGCTGGGGCTGGCCGATCGCCGGAAGCGCCCGCTGACCGCCAATGCTGCGACGATGCCGGGAACAACGTTGCCGCCTGACCGGGCGTCTGTCTATCGGGGACTGGGAGTCGTTCTGTGTGTGCTGCTCAGCGGTCTGGTGAATCCTGAATCCTGGTGGGCCCGCTATTCACCTCAGTATTGGCTGGTACCGATATTGTTGGCGGTGCTGGCTATGGCCGAAGGCGGAAGACGGCTGCGCGGATTGGGATATGCGCTGGTGCTGGTATTGACGGTGAATGTCATGCTGGTCGCCACTACGTATGTTTTTGGCAATGCCGTTGCGAGTTTGTCATTCGATCAGGGAATCGCTGAAATGAAAGAAACGCCGCTGACGGTAGCTGTCGCTTTCCGGGAGTTTCCCGCCCGGCGAGTCATATTAACGGAAAAAGGAATTGAATATATCCGATTGCGGCCGCTGCCGGAGTTATTGGATATCCCCTACGCGGATGATCTGGCCTGGAAACAGTTGCTGCAAAATGAGGCGGCGGCACAGGCGACACAGGAACGGCGGCGGAGGAATCCGTTGATGCCGGCCGGCTGGTCGGTGGCGGATCAGCCAGAGGAAGTGTATTTTTATGAAGTGGATATGCGTGTTTTCCTGGATAACTGTTTGTGGGCGGCGCATCTGGCTGCGGGCCTGAGTGAGCCGGAGCATTAAGAGGAGGGTGGCACGTGGGACACAGAATCAGTCCAGACCGGGAATACCGCCTGCTGCAGCGGCGTCTGGACCGTAATATCACCGGGGCGCCGGAATCACCGGTTTTTATGAGAATCCTGGAATTACTGTTTACGCCGGAGGAGGCGGAACTGGCCCGGCGGGTTCCCACCCGACCGGTGCGCTTGCAAGAACTGTCGCGCCGTCTGCAGGTGCCGGAGGGTGAATTGGACAGACGCCTGACCGAACTGGCGTCCAAGGGGCTGGTGTTTGACCTGGAATATCAGGGGCAGCGCTATTTTTCCCTGGCACCGGTAGTCATCGGTTTTTTTGAATTTACGTTTATGCGTACGGACGGGCAACTGCCATTGGCAGAACTGGCCCGTTTGTTTGAAGAGTATATGCATGGTGATGATCGTTTCGGCCGTGCGGTATTTGGTGGTCAGACTCAGTTAGCCCGGGCATTGGTCCACGAAGAAGCTTTGCCGGCCGGAAATTACAATGAGGTGTTGGACTGGGAACGGGCCAGCCGGATTGTGGCGGACGCGGAAGTGGCGGCGCTGGGATTGTGCGCCTGCCGTCACAAGGCGCAGCATTTGGGAACGGTGTGTGCTCACAGTCTGGAGACCTGTTTGTCGTTCGGCCAGGGGGCCGAGATTTTGGTCCGGCAGGGATTTGCCCGGCGAATCTCCGGCACCGAGGCTTTGCGGGTGCTGGAAGACAGCAAACGGGCCGGCTTGGCGCAAATCGGCGATAATGTCCGCGATCAGGTGGGCTATATTTGCAATTGTTGCGGTTGCTGCTGCAGTATGTTTACCGCGATGAAACGTTTGCACCTGCGGGAGGCGGTGGTGTCTTCCAACTGGTTGATGGCGGTGGAGCGGGAGCGCTGCAGCGGCTGTGGACGCTGCGTGCAGGCTTGCCCGCTGGAGGCTATTCAACTTATTGCGGAGCAGCAGGAAAATCAGGTGCAACGGGTGCAGTGCAGCGAGGAACTATGTCTGGGATGCGGTATTTGTCCGTCTGTTTGCCGGTCCGGAGCGTTGCGCATGGTGCCACGTCCCCGGCGGGTATTTACACCGGAAAATACATTGGAACGCATTCTGCAGATGGCCATTGAACGAAAAAAAATAGCTAACTTATTGTTTGAAGACCCGGAAAGTTTGAGTCACCGGACGTTGGGCCGGATTGTGGCGGCA
>DATMYQ010000229.1:0-8002 GCA_035560935.1 Patescibacteria group bacterium
TATTAAAAGAAGCCATTTGACCGTCGCCGTCAAGTGGCTTCTTTACAATGCTTCAGTTAATTGCTGATTTCGTGAACACCAGAATTGATCAGGCCGTGGCGATGCAGCTTTTTTAAAATGGCGGTATGGGATAATCCCAATATTTTACCCAGTTGGCGTGACGTTTTATAGCGGGACATGGCTTTGGTCAGCACGTCGCGTTCCACTTCCATCAAAATCTCATCCAGGGTCTGCTGAACCGTGGGCGTCACTATTTGCGGCAAGGGAGTGTAGTCATGGTCAAATAAAATATATTCCGGGAGGATTTGGTCGCCGCTGACAATGTTAACCGCTCGTTCCAACACATTTTCCAATTGCCGGATATTGCCCGGCCAGTGATAGCCGGCCAGTTTTCGTAAAGCGCCTTCATTGATGCTGTGGACCGGTTTATGCAGGCGAGTGGCATAACGATGAAGGAAGAAACGGGAGAGGAGCGGAATATCCTCGCGGCGATCCCGCAGCGGAGGAATGAATAAGGGAATGACATTGAGACGGTAATAAAGATCTTCACGGAAGGTTCCGTTGGCAATCATGCTTTCCAAATCCCGGTTGGTGGCAGCGAGAATACGGACATCAAAAGCTGTTTCCCGGGAGCTGCCGACCCGGCGTACTTTGCCGTCCTGAAGAACCCGTAAGAGTTTGGCTTGCAGATGGGCGGAAATTTCGCCGATTTCATCCAAGAAGAGGGTACCACCGTCACAGAACTCAAATAATCCCTGACGACCACCTTTGGCGGCACCGGTAAAGGCACCATCTACATAACCAAAAAGTTCACTCTCCAGCAATGCATCAGGAATAGCGGCGCAATTGATAGGCATAAACACTTTGTTGCTGCGGGAGGATGCAGCGTGAAGAGCCCGGGCGAACAATTCTTTCCCGGTGCCGGTTTCACCACGTATCAAAACGGTGGAGTTGCCGGGGGCGATGGACTGGGCCATTGATACGACCCGGCGCATAGCCATGCTTTCGAACAGTATTTCTTTGAATGTGACCTGAAATTGTCCGGTTACCGTGTAAACCAGTTCGCGCACGGCGTTGATATCTTTTAATATAGCAACGGCGCCAATGATGTTTCCGTCGTGGTCAAACATGGGACGACCGCTGGCCAGATAATGACTTTGAGTATGATCGAGCAAAATTTCCCGGTTATTATAGATGGATCCATGACGTAACGCATCCAATAACGGCATGTCCTGCGGAAAGACATCGCTGATATGGTGGCCGATGGTTTCTGTGTTCGGTATGCGGACAATGCTTTCCGCCGCAGGATTGTACTGAGTGATATAGCCATTTTTGTCTATGGCGATAATGCCGTCACTGACCGAAGTCAGAACGGTTTTGAGCTGCTCAGTCTGTTCCTGGTGCGGCATCAGTTCCACTTGTTTCAAAGCGGTGATTTGAGGAATTTCCAACAATTGTGATAAAATAGGTTCGGGGTCCGGAGGCGCTGCGATTTCCAGATAAATAGTATTCCTTTCCAATTCCATAGAGATGATGTTAATATGGTAAGTAGCCAGCAATGTGGAGATGTCAAGAACCAGCCCCACACGGTCGATGTTGGAGATTTTCAGGCGCAACTTGTTTGTTGACAATCGGATAACCCCCTAAACTTATGACAACGGTTTCATAGTATGATATAGAATTAGTCATAAAAAGGAAGAATCCTTTTTTACAGTCCGGAAAATTTAAAAATTTCAAATGGACTTGCTGAAAATGGGTCGTTTCTGGCATAATGAAAGGTAAAGCAAAAATACGGCGGGGTATGGGATGCGAATATGGAATTAAAGGATGTTGGCGAATTCGGGTTGATTGATTTAATTAAAGCGGATACGATACAAGATGCCAATAGCGTAGTGGTTGGTATTGGTGACGATGCGGCCGTGGTTTTGCCTTCGCCCAAGCAGTTGCAGGTACTGACAACTGACATGTTGGTGGAAGGAATTCACTTTGACCTGTCTCTGAGCCTGCCCTGGCAGTTGGGACATAAGGCGATGGCGGTAAATCTGAGTGATATTGCCGCTATGGGCGGCGTTCCCCGGCACGCATTGGTGTCATTGGCGTTGCCGCAGCGGTTAACGACGGATTTTGTGGTGGACCTGTACCAGGGAATGAAGGAAATTTGTCGTGAGTTCCGGGTAAATATTGTCGGCGGTGATACGGTAGCCAGTCCGGACGGCTTGGTAATTAACGTGACGGTACTGGGGGAAGTGGAACCACGGAATCTGGTGCGACGCTCCGGCGCCCGGGTGGGTGATTGGGTGGCCGTGACCGGAACACTGGGAAATGCTGCGGCCGGATTGGATTTGCTGCAAATGGAGGATTGGGAAGAAGAGCCATTTGCCTGGCCGCTGGTGAAAGCGCATCTGACACCACGACCCCAGGTGGCTGCCGGAAAACATGTAGCTTCGGCCGGCGCCACCAGCATGAATGATATCAGTGATGGTTTAGCCAGTGAATTAAACGAAATTGCCGTTGCCAGCAATGTGGGTATTCGAATTTACGCTGACAGGCTTCCTGTCAGTTCGGAATTAGACATTGCTGTGTATAAACTGGATAAATTGCCGCTGGAATACGTTCTCTACGGCGGCGAAGATTACGAATTGGTTTTTACGATTCGTGAACCAAATTTCAACTTGGTTTCCCAGGCGGCGCTCTCAAATTTCGGTGTCAAACTGACGCGGATCGGTGAAGTTGTGGGTGATGCAACAGGCGTTACGCTGGTTCACAGTGATGAGCGTACGGAAAAAATATCACCGCGGGGCTATAACCATTTCCGTTGATGATACTGGCAGGAGGTATTCATGTTGATGTTTCGTACGGCATCGCCGGAAGAGACCTTTGCTCTGGGGCAGCTTTTGGGGCAAGGATTAAAATCCGGTGATGTGGTTTGTCTTACCGGCGATCTGGGTGCCGGTAAAACGTTGTTAACCCAGGGAATTGCTAATGGTTTGGAAGTAGACGGGCCGGTGACCAGTCCCACGTTCACGATTTTGAATGTGTATGAGGGACGCGGGGAGCTTTATCATTTTGATTTATACCGGTTGGACTATCCCGGCGAATTGTTGGATATAGGATTTGAAGAATATGTGGGCGGCACAGGCGTTGCCGTGATTGAATGGCCCGATAAATTTCCGGAGCAAATGCCCCGGGAGGCTGTTTTCCTGGAAATCTGCCGAAACGAACAGGACGAAGAGCGACTGATCCGTTTGGAGGCCCGGGGGGAACGCTACCGGCCGTTGCTGGAGGAGATGAAAAACGATGCCGATACTCGCTTTGGATACCGCAACGATCATATCTAGTGTAGCACTGGCTACACAGGATACCATACTGGCGGAACTTACTCTGCAGACGAGCAAAACCCATTCTGAGCGATTATTGCCTCATATCGCCGAAATGCTGGAGATGGCAGGAGTTCAGCGCCGGGAACTACAGGCCGTGGCGGTCAGCATTGGTCCCGGTTCCTATACGGGCTTGCGAATTGGTTTGGGAACAGCCAAAGCTTTGGCGTACGCGCTGAAAATTCCGCTCATTGGTGTTCCCACCCTGGCGGCGTTGGCGCACGGCTGTCCGGTGCCGGGGGTTTTTTACGCTCCTATGTTGGATGCGCAAAAAGAACAGGTGTATCTTGGCCTGTATGACTGGTATCAGGGAGGGCTGCGTGAACGTGAGGCGGCAAGAGTTCTGCCGGTTGCGGAAGCCTTGCCTTATTTGCACAGTTTAACGCAACCGGTGGTTCTGATGGGAGAAGGCGCGGTGATGTACCGTCAGATGGCCGCAGACTATGCACCACAGCTAATGATTGCTCCGCCGCACACAGTGATGCCCCGGGCGGCCAATATCGCTCTGCTGGGCTGGAAAATGCTGCAAGAAGGGTATTCGAGCGATGTGTTTTCCCTGGAACCGTTGTATATGCGGCGGTCGGAAGCGGAGGAACTCTGGGAACGGCGGCAGGGAGGCTGTTCATGAGTGGTTTGGAAACCAGACCGGAAATTCGGACGTGGCAGCCGGAAGATCTGGATGACATTCTGGAAGTGGAGGTATGTTCTTTTCACACGCCTTGGTCTCGTCAGGCGTTTGAAGAAGAATTGTTTACCAATGAGCTGGCTTGTTATCTGGTATTGATTTATGAAAATCGAGTGGTGGGTTATGCCGGCATGTGGATGATTCTGGATGAAGGCCATGTGACCAATGTGGCGCTGCATCCGGAATACCGGGGCCGGGGCTGGGGCGCGGTGCTGATGGAAGCGTTGATGGACGCTGCCCGGCAACGCGGGGCATCCTGTATGACGCTGGAAGTAAGGCCATCCAATCAGGTGGCGTTGAAGATGTATGAGAGTTTTGGCTTTATACGAAAAGGTGTCCGATCCGGTTACTATTCGGATACCGGAGAAGACGCCTTAATTATGTGGCGGGATGATTTACTGCTGCCATTGCGGTTGGAGAGGGGAGGGTGAAATCGGAATGGAAATGATAACAGCTGAAACAGAGCCAATACTGACGCTGGCGTTGGAAACCAGTTGTGATGAAACTTCGGCAGCGGTAGTGCTAGACGGCAGACAGATACTCTCGAATGTTATTTCCTCTCAGGTGCCAATTCATCGAAAATATGGCGGTGTAGTACCGGAAATTGCCTCCCGTAAACACATTGAGACGGTTATTCCTGTAGTGGATCAGGCGCTGAAAGAAGCCGGAGTGGCATTGGAGGAAATTCAGGCGATTGGCGTTACTTACGGGCCGGGATTGGTGGGAGCATTATTGGTGGGTGTGGCTGCTGCCAAAGCCCTGGCTTTTGCCACTGGTGCCGCATTGATTGGCGTCAATCATCTGGAAGGCCATATTTTCGCCAACTTTTTGGCTCACCCGGAACTGGAGCCGCCGTTCGCGGCGTTGGTGGTTTCCGGGGGACATACTTCACTGGTTCATGTGCAGGATTACAATCGCTTTACTTTGTTGGGGCAGACGAGGGACGATGCCGCCGGTGAGGCTTTTGACAAGGTGGCCCGGGTGATGCGGTTGCCGTACCCGGGCGGACCGCATATTGACCGGCTGGCTGCTGAAGGCAATCCGGATGCGATTGCGTTTCCCCGGGCGCTGACTACGGACGGGAATTTTGAATTCAGTTTCAGTGGATTAAAATCGGCGGTACTGAACTATTTGAACAGCGCCGTACAAAGAGGGACGCTGGTGAATCCGGCGGATGTAGCCGCCAGTTTTCAGGCGGCGGTGGTGGATGTTCTTACCGCTAAAAGTTTACAGGCGACCCGGCATTGTGGAGTAAAAACCCTTGTCCTGGCAGGGGGGGTATCAGCGAATTCGGGGTTGCAGAAAAAACTCGGTGAAGTGTCTGCAATGGAAGGAATTCAACTGTATTACCCATCACCGGTACTGTGCACTGATAATGCGGCAATGATTGCCTGTCGTGCTTATTATCAATATCTGAATGGACATCGTTCTGGGTTGACGCTGAATGCGGTACCGTCTTTGCGATTGGGAGAAATTCCTTATTAACAAAATTAACAAGCATAATATTTGCGCCGGCAATGAGGCTGGCAAATGGTTCTAGCTCGTGTCGAGATCCTTGACACGGGCTGTTTGTGTTTTTGGGCTGCGATGAATCCACAAAACATGTGGAAAAACAAAAACAGGGTGATGTGAATAGTGTGCATAAAATCATGGAATAGAAAATGAAATCACCAATCATGCTTGGATGAAGCACTAAAAGTTGTGGAAAAGGTTGTGGATAATGTGGATAACCTGGGGGTAACTTTAAAAAAACATAAAAAGAGGGACGAAAAACAGCCGATGTTTTCCTGTTGAGGTTTTTGCGGCGGGCAAGAATGTCCGGAAAAGAAAAAATCCTATTTTCAGGCAAAAGGAATTTGATAGCAGGGGGTTGAATAGTGATTAGATTACTAAATGTGGAGGCTAAGACCGGATGAGCATTGCCGCTGATATTTGTCGTAAGATTACCGCGCTGAACCCAGCGCAGATTGATATTTTGGACCGGGCTGACCGCGTACTGGCTTTGGCGGCGGATTTAGCCCATGCGCAGGTCACGCTGTATGCTACAGCGAGGAATGCCAATTATCTGGCTATTGTCTCCCAGGCTCGTCCCAATACCAGTTTCCTGCAGTTTAAATCCAACATTATCGGCAATACGGTGCAGGCAGCGGAAGAACCGTTGGTTTGCCGCGTGTTGGAGTCGGGGGAATCGATTGCGGGACAGCGGGAATGGGCGTTGGGGATGGACGTGTTGGAAATGCGGCTATTTCCGTTGCGGGACGGTCAAGGGAAAGTATTTGCCGTAGTCAGTTTTGAAACCAGTAATGAGGAATATGGTGTGGGTGATCATGGTTTATTGGTAGAAACTGCCTATCTGCTGTTGCTGTCGCAGCCGCCGGACGGAGAGGCGGGAACGCTGTATCGACCGTTGGGTGCTCGTGACGGCATTGTATTGATTGACGAGCGGGGTTATATTCTCTTGGCTAACCCTGCTGCCGACAGTATCTATAAAGTGTTGGGCGTTAACCGGTTGGTGGGTCGACGGATTTATGACCGCGCGGTAAATATGCGTCTGGCCCAGCGGGCCGTAAACTATGGCCAGCCGGATGAAGCAGAAATGGAAATTGGCAGTCTGATACTGGTGCAACGGGCAATTCCGGTTAATGTGGCTGGGTGGTCACAACGGACGCTGCTTATTGTGGCCGACGTGACGGAAGTACGAAAAAAAGAAAAGGAATTGTTGGTCAAATCAGCGGTGATCCAGGAAATACACCATCGCGTAAAAAATAATCTCCAGACCATTGCCAGTCTGCTTAGGTTGCAGGCGCGCCGCACCCGGTCGGAAGAAGTGAAGGCTGCCTTGCGGGAAAGTGTAAACCGTATTCTCAGCATTTCAGTGGTGCACGAGTTTTTGTCCCAACAGGACCGGGAATTTATTGATGTGGCGGAAGTGGCAAAAAATATCCTGGATATGGTGATTCAAAACATGCTGGAGCCCGACTTTAACATTGAAACCGTATTTAACGGTCCGACCGTTATTTTACCGTCAGAACAGGCCAGCAGTCTGGCTCTGGTGATTAATGAACTGATTCAGAATTGTATCGAGCATGGCTTTGTTGGCCGCCAAGAAGGGCTGATTGGGATAGATATTGAAATTATGGCTGATGAATATCAGATTGATATTTTTGATAATGGTATTGGACTGCCGGAATCCTTTGATCTGAACTCCACGAACAGCCTGGGGCTGCAGATTGTCAGAACCCTGATTGAAACGGATCTGGGTGGGAAATTTCGTTTGTCCACGAAATCGGGTACGCGGGCCAGCATTACAGTGCCCCGCAGCATTGGTGACAGAAAGTAAGGGAGGGTTTGGGATGGAAGCGTTGCGGATTGTTATCGCGGATAATGAATCCATTATCCGTATGGATCTGAAAGAATTGTTGGAGGAAGCGGGTCATGAAGTGATCGGGCAGGCGATGGACGGACTGCGGGCGGTGGAACTGGCCCGCAAGTATCGACCGGATCTGGTCATCATGGATATTAAGATGCCGGAAATGGATGGAATTACTGCGGCCACCATTATTTCGGACGAGAAACTGGCACCGGTGCTTCTGTTGACTGCGTTCAGTCAGAAAGAGATTGTTGATAAAGCAAAAGATTCCGGGGTTTTGGGTTATTTGGTGAAGCCGGTGAAGGAAGCCAATCTGTTCCCGGCGATGGAGATTGCCATTTCCCGGTTTCAGGAATTTATGGAATTGGAACGGGAACTGGAAGACGTGAAAAAATCTTTGGAAACCCGTAAAATTCTTGACCGGGCCAAAGGAATTTTAATGGAGGCGCACGGACTCAGTGAAACGGAAGCTTATCGGCGGATACAGCAATATAGCATGAGCAAACGGAAATCGATTCGTGAAGTGGCGGAATCCATTGTTGCCTCTGTTACCCGTAGAAATAGAAAAGG
>DATMYQ010000230.1:0-2528 GCA_035560935.1 Patescibacteria group bacterium
GGTTAATCCAATCGCCCCAGTGTCACTCTTCAGATTTAAATCGTTCTCGATTCAAATAATATGACAGGAGGGTCCGTTATGGAAAAAGAAAAGTTGAAAATTTCCGTCACTTATTCTAACGGTGAGTCTGTTGAGTACATACTGAATGCCAGCCTGGTAGTACTCAATGACGCATTAAGGGATAAAGGCATCCTGAGAGTTCTGCGAGTGCGCGACGAGGTCATTATTCCGGCATACATAAATTTTTCCCAGGTATCCAGTGTTGAGTTGCTCGATTATGCCGGAAAAAGCTGGGAGGATCTGAATGCCAAGCGCACCACCGCATAAAAACACTCACCCTATCGCCATGCCCCCACTCACCCGGGCGCATGGCGATATTTATTTGCCAGGTCCCCGCCTCTCGCAGCTCTAGTTGTTGCGTTGTCGATAGTTCGTCCAGGCGTTTTGAAGATTGTCCATAAAGATATACATTTGCGGCACAACAAGTAACGTCAGAATGGTCGACGTGATTAAACCACCGACAACCACTACCCCCATGGATGAGCGCAATTCAGCGCCGGATCCCAAACCAAACGCAACTGGCAGCATCCCCAGAATCATCGCCGCCGTGGTCATCAGAATAGGCCGCAGCCTAACGCTGCCGGCTTCCAGTAACGCTTCTTCCCGGCTGAGGCCATCTCTTTCCCGTAACGTATTGGTATAGTCAACCAGCAATATCGCGTTTTTCGCCACCAATCCCATCAACATGATGATGCCAATAAGGCTCATGATATTAATGGTTTTGGCGCTGATCAACAGTCCCAAAATGGCGCCGATCATAGCAAACGGCAACGACAGCATGATGGTCAAGGGATGAATAAAGCTTTCAAATTGCGCGGCCAACACCATATAAATCAAAACAATGGCGATGATCAACGCGCGGGAAATTTCTTTAAACGAGTCGTTCATTGTCCGGGTTTGGCCCACAAATTTATACTGATAGCCAGACGGAATATTCATTTGGTTCAATTCATTTTGGGCAGACTGGATAATCTCGCCGGCAGACACACCCACATTATTGGCATAGACAATAATTTCCCGTTGCCGGTCCTCCCGGGTAATTTCTGTTGGTCCCGACGAAAACTTGACCTGCGCCACATCACCAACCCGGACCTGGCTTCCTGATTTCGTCGACACACGAATGTTAGCCACATCGTCCGGTGTCAGCCGCAGTTCCTCTTTGACCCGAATACGGATATTGTAATCTTTATCCCCCACCCGGTAGCGGTTAGCAGTAGTATTCCCGGCGAACGCCGTCTGCACCACATAACCGATCGTATCCGCGCTGACTCCCGCCTGACCCGCCTTGGCTCTGTCCAAAATAACCTGGACTTCCGGTTCATAATCGCTGGCCGAGGTATCAACGTCCGCAGCCCCTTCCACACGCCGCAACCGTTCCGCCAATTCCTGGGACAATTGCAATAACACATGCATATCTGTCCCCCGTATCCCCACCTGAACCGGACGGTTGTCTCCCCGCCCGCCGGTAGAGGAAGAAGGAATAACGGAAATTTTCATACCGGTATAGTTACGGAACGTCATACGCAGCGCATCCATAATCTGCATCATGGTCCGGTCACGCTCATCCGAGTCTTTTAATTTAACCCCAATCATCGCTTTATTGACCGGATTGCGCCCATAGCCAATATTTAAAAACGCCGCTCTGACTTCCGGCAAATCCAGCACAACTTTTTCTATAGGCTGGGCAAGTTCCTGCATTTTTTCAATGGAGGCACCGGGAGGTGCTGTCAGATAAATATTGAATTCACCTGAATCATAAGTAGGCTGAAATTCAAAGCCCAACAACGGGACAAAGAAAACATTTACGACCAATGAAAGAACGGCAATACCGACAATCAGCGCTGGATGCCGCAACGCCCATTGAAGGAACGTGCGGTAACTGTCCCGGATAAACACAAAGCCATCTTCCCATTTGTCCAATAATTTGTCCACTATCGCCTTAAATTTTCCCGGTTGTTTTTGGCTTTCTTCATCGGAAGCCCGCAACCAGCGCGAAGACAGCATCGGCGTCAAAGAAAATGCCACGAACAGAGAAAATGCCACGGCAAAGGCAACCGTTAAACCGAACTGACGGAAAAACATTCCAATGACTTCGCCCATGGAACCTACGGGAACAAACACCGCTAAAATAGCCAGCGTAGTGGCCAACACCGCCAAAGAAATTTCCACCGTACCGGAAAAAGCCCCGTCGGCCGGTGAGGCGCCCTCTTCGATGTGCCGATGAATATTCTCCACAACAACAATCGCGTCGTCGATTAAAATACCGACAGCCAGACTCAGTCCCATCAGCGACATATTATTCAGTGTGAAACCGCCGACTTTCATCAGTGAGAAAGTCGCAATAACCGAAGTCGGAATCGCTAAAGCGCCGATCATGGTGGCCCTGACATCTTTTAAAAACAGGAACACGATCACCACCGCCAGAAAACCGCCCAGAACCAACGACATAACTACGTCTTCCACATTAC
>DATMYQ010000231.1:0-2763 GCA_035560935.1 Patescibacteria group bacterium
ATAAAAAGGCCTTCCTGAAACGGTTACATTCCAGGAAGGCTGCTTTTTATTTCACCACAATGTTTACTAATTTTTGCGGAACGCAAATGACTTTGACCACGGTCTTGCCATCGATCAGCTGACGGACTTTGTCCTGCGACAAGGCCGTTTTTTCCATTTCGGCGGGTTTCAGGCCTACGCCCATTACCACTTTGTCCCGAACCTTGCCATTGATCTGCAGCACCACTTCCACCTCATCCACCTGGACGGCAGCCGCGTCAAATTCCGGCCAGCTTTGTTTATGAACGCTGCCTTCGCCGATGACTTCGCTCCAGAGTTCTTCGGTGACGTGCGGCGCAAACGGGGCCAGCAGGCGCAAGAGCGCGGAAACCACTTCCCGCAATAACGGGGCCTGCAGGCTGCTGCCCAGCTCCCGCACCGCATACATGGCGTTGACCAGCTCCATTATGGTACTGATCGCAGTATTGAAATTATAGCGCTGGCTCACATCATCCGTTACTTTTTTAATGGTATAGTGAAGCACCCGGCGCAGTTCTTTTTCTTCTTTGCTGAGTTCACCCAAAGTCTGCCCCGCTGGCATATCTTTGATCGCCGGCGCATACTGGGCGACAATCCGCCACATCCGGGAAAGGAACCGGTAGGAACCTTCCACGCCCTGGTCGCTCCAGTCCAGATCCCGCTCCGGCGGCGCGGCAAACAGAATGAACATCCGGGCGGTATCCGCGCCGTATTTGGCGATGATATCTTCCGGTGACACAACGTTGCCTTTGGACTTGGACATTTTGGCGCCGTCCTTGATCACCATGCCCTGAGTCAGCAGGTTTTTAAACGGTTCGTTGACGTTGATCAGTCCGGCGTCTTTCAGGACTTTGGTAAAGAAGCGGGAATACAGCAAATGCAGGATCGCGTGCTCAATGCCGCCAATATACTGATCCACCGGCATCCAGTAGTTCACTTTGTCCTGATCAAACACCGCATTGTCGCTGTGGGGGCTGGTATAACGGAAGTAATACCAGGAAGAGCAGATGAAGGTATCCATTGTATCGGTTTCCCGGCGCGCTTCACCCTGGCATTTGGGACAACGGCACTTCACGAAAGACTCCGCCTGCGCCAACGGTGAAACGGATCCCGCGGTGAAGTTAACGTCTTCCGGCAGCCGGATCGGCAGATCTTCCGCCGGTACGGGCACCACGCCGCATTTGTCGCAATAAATAATCGGGATGGGGGCGCCCCAATACCGCTGCCGTGAAATCAGCCAATCCCGCAGCCGGTAATTGATGCGGCGTTTGCCGATTCCCTTGTTCTCCAGCCAGTCCGCAATGCGGCTCTTGCCTTCTTCGTTGTCCAGACCGGAGAATTCTCCGGAATTGACCATTACGCCGGAACCGTCATAGGCTCCGGCCATTTCGGCCAGCACCAGCTCCTGATCCGCCGGCTGCACCACAACCCGTTTTTCCAGGCTGTATTTGGATGCAAACAACCAGTCACGCTCATCATGGGCCGGTACGCCCATCACCGCGCCGGTGCCGTATTCCACCAGCACGTAGTTGGCCACCCACACCGGCACTTTCGCGCCGGTAAACGGATGCACCGCGTACGCTCCGGTGAACATGCCTTCTTTTTCCGTGTCGGTGGAGGTCCGGCTGATTTCACTCAAATTTCGGATGCGGTCCACAAAGCCGCGGACTTGGGCCTCCTGCGGTTTGCCGGCGATGAGTTTTTCCACCAGCGGATGTTCCGGGGCCAGTACCACATAGGTCACACCGAACACCGTATCATGCCGCGTCGTATACACGGGAATCTTCTCATTCAGTTCCGGCACGTCAAAGCTGAACTCCGCGCCTTCACTGCGGCCAATCCAGTTTTCCTGCATGGTTTTAACCCGGTCGGGCCAGCCTTTTAATTCGCTCAGGTCGTTTAAAAGCCGGTCCGCATAATCGGTAATTTTGAAGAACCATTGCGCCAGGTCTTTTTTGACCACAGTCGAATCGCAGCGCCAGCAGCAGCCGTCAATTACCTGTTCATTGGCCAAAACCGTGTTGCATTCATTGCACCAGTTAACCGCCGCCTGTTTTTTATACGCCAGCCCCTTTTCATAAAACAGCAGGAACAGCCACTGGGTCCATCGATAATAATCCGGCTGGCAGGTGGTTACTTCCCGGTCCCAGTCGTAGGACAGGCCCAGTTCTTCCTGCTGACGGCGCATATTGGCGATATTGTCCAGCGTCCAGGACGCCGGATGGATGCCGTTTTTGATAGCGGCGTTCTCCGCCGGCATGCCGAAAGAATCCCAGCCCATTGGATGCAGTACATTGTAACCCTGCATCGCTTTGAACCGTGCAATCACATCACCGATGGAATAGTTGCGAACATGTCCCATATGCAGTTTGCCCGACGGATACGGGAACATTTCTAATACGTAGAACTCCGGACGCTGCCGGTCCACTGTGGTGGCGAAAGCGTTGCTCTCCGCCCAGTTTTTTTGCCATTTTGTCTCAATATCCCGTGGAATATAACGTTCACCAATCATTTTTTATTATCCCCCTCGGCCTATCAATTAAAAACGCCCCTTGGCTCCTGGCCAGGGACGACTCGCGCGCGGTACCATCCTTTTTGATGACCAAACCGCCATTTTCTTCCCGATCATAACGCGGCCCCAACATCAGCCGCTATCCCATTGTGTCACGGCTGCTTCTCCACATTAAACCCGCACCGATGCTGCACGGGCCAGACATATCATCAGATTTCCATTTGATTATATAG
>DATMYQ010000232.1:0-3195 GCA_035560935.1 Patescibacteria group bacterium
ATGAAGAAGGGAGTCACTCACCGATGATTTCCGAGAAATAGATGACGGTGACAATGTCTTCGGGGTTGATGGATTTTTGATAAATATTTTCGAAAAAGGTCAGTAGTTCTTCCACTGTTTTAATTTCCGGGTTTTGATGATCCAGATCATGAGTGGAAAGCTCCGAAAACTTTTTAATCAACACTTTATCGACGACGGCAGAGTATAATTTTCGTTTCGGTTCAAATTTTTTGCCGACTGTGATCCAGACAACGGAATTCTCCGGATATTCCTTGCGGATATCTCCCAAACGGACGGTACAGTTTTTCTGACGGCTGATCAGTAATTTTTCATGGTTCGGTGACTGAAAGTTAAGTACAAACATAGTGACTCTCCTTCTGGTCAGATTGTTGGCAGACCTTTTCTCTCAATTATATGACATTTCCCGGCGTTTATCAAAGGAGAAAATAAAAAAATGTAAAGGGGAGAGGCTGCCGGGCATAAAATAGCTGGATTTGATTGCCGCGGGAGGGGCTAACGCAAAAAACTCCTACCCCATCACAATGTAGCGCAGAGGAAAAAGATAGCTTTGGTCAAAAGAGTTTAAGTGGCGGATACTATACGGAATGAATGCAGGAGGAGATTGTCCATGTGGCTTGCTAAAGTGGTAGGAAACGTTGTTGCACCGACGAAGAATGAAACCCTGGTAGGCAGCAAATTATTGATTGTACAGCCGTTAAATCTTGATGGAATGAACAATATCAGCATACAGGTAGCGGTGGATACCGTGGGGGCCGGCAATGGTGAAACCGTACTGGTGGTCGCTGGCTCTACCGCACAGCGGATTATGGAAAAGCCTAACGCCGCGGTGGATCTGGCTATCGTGGGCATTGTGGAGGATTTTGAACTGGAAGGAGTCTCAAAAGCGCAATATTGGGTACAAAAGGGCTAAGTAACCGGGGTAGTATCGGGCACGGGACGGGAGAGGACAGAGGTTATGCTGACAGTTTTCAATACCCAGGGAGGAATCCTAAAGACGGTCTCTTTAACGGAGCCGCTGAAAGGGTACTGGTTGCGGCTGATAGATCCTGATGAACAGGAAATTGAGCAGGCGGTAGCTGCCACCGGAGTACCGGAAAAATTTTTGCGGTTCGCTTTTGAGGAAGACGACTGTCCCCGTATTATCCGTGGGAAAAATTGTCTGCTGATCATTGTCAACGTACCGATTCATCCGGCGGCGGATCAGTATAATACCACACCGTTGAGTATTATTCTGACCGCGGAGCTGAATATTACGGTCAGCCGCGAAGAAACACCGGTATTGCCGGATAGTGATGAATTCGGCAGCGAAACGTTTAATACGGTACGACGCAGCCGGTTTGTGTTCCAACTGCTTTATCGGACCAGTTCACTGTTTTTAAAAAATATTCACCAAATCCGGCAGCGGACCGATGAAACGGAAATTGTACTGCGCAAGTCCACCGACAACCAGGAAGTGTTTGTTTTGCTGGACTTGGAAAAGGGGCTCACCTACTTTACCGCGGCGCTTCGGGCTAACCTGATGGTGGTGGAGACTCTGTTCCGGATGCGGACGGATCCTCAGCTGCATGCATTGCTGGAAACGGAGCGGGAAGAGGATATTTTGGAAACGGTGATTATCGAGAATAAACGGGCACTGGATTTAGTACAAACCTATAGTGATATCCTCAGCAGCATGATGGATGCTTTTTCCTCTGTTATCGCCAATAATTTGAACCATATGCTGAAATTTTTAGCATCCATTACTATTTTGGTTTCAGTACCAACGATGATTTCCAGCTTTTGGAGCATGAGCCTGAATGTTCCCTGGCAGGGAACGGAGGTGGGCTTTTGGCTGGTGGTGTTTATTGCCTTATCGGCCAGCGCTTTAGTGGGTGTTGTACTGTTTCGTCGCCGGATGTTTTAAGGCGGGACAGACTTGCGAGGGAATGAGTATTCCCAGGCTTCTGGTTCCCCATTGACAACGATTCTCTTTTGTTGTATGATGAAAAACATATAAAAATACGGTTTTGGTAGAGGTGCGGCTTATGATCAGTACGTGCACGGAGTCTGGCAGACAATGAATGTGCGGAAAGGGATGGCCGCCGAAGTGGGGAGTATGGCCATGACTTCCTGCTGGTCTTGCATCAAACAGGTGCAGGATTGTCATTTGCAGTGATTGCAAGTGGAGCGCTATCTTGCATTTCTGGTTGGACTGGACAGCGATTTGCGGGAGTAACGCAGGTCGTTTTTTGTTTTGTACCTGTTACCGGAGAAAGTCCACCGGTTTACCGTTAACGAAAGAGAAGTTGGGGAGGATCATAGCAATGGCAGAGAAGAAATTACCGTTTAATCGTGATGAATTGCAGAAGATTATTGAACAATATCCGACTCCGTTCCACATTTACGATGAAAAAGCCATTCGAGAGAACGTGCGAAAAGTGAAAACGGCGTTTGCCTGGGCGCCGGCGTATAAAGAATATTTTGCGGTCAAGGCAACGCCGAATCCCTACGTTATGAAAATCTTGCGCGAGGAAGGCGTGGGGGCCGACTGCAGCTCCCTGGCGGAACTGATTCTGGCGGAAAAAGTGGGCCTAAAGGGTGAGGACATCATCCTGTCATCCAATGTGACGCCGGCGGTGGAATACCAGAAGGCACGGGAACTGGGCGCAATTATCAATCTTGATGATATCAGCCATATTGAATATCTGGAAGAACATGCCGGATTGCCGGAAATGATTTCTTTCCGTTACAACCCCGGCCCGCTGCGAGATGGCGGCAACGCCATCATCGGTAAACCGGAAGATGCCAAGTATGGTCTGACCCGCGCACAAATCCTTGCGGCGTTTCGTATAGTACAGAAAAAAGGCGTTAAACGTTTCGGCCTGCACACGATGGTGATTTCCAACGAGCTGGATCCGAACTACTATATTGAAACTGCCAACATGATGTTTGACCTGATCGTCGAAATCCACCAGACATTGGGCATCAAAGTGGAATTTGTTAATTTTGGCGGCGGTGTCGGGATCCCTTACCGCCCGGAAGACGAAGCCGTGGATATCAATTTTCTGGCTAACGGAATCAGAGCCTCCTATGAAAAGAAAATCGTTGCCAACGGTCTGGATCCGTTGCGGATTGCCACGGAATGGGGACGGGCGATTACCGGGCCGTACGGCTGTCTGGTGGCTACCGTTCTGC
>DATMYQ010000233.1:0-40686 GCA_035560935.1 Patescibacteria group bacterium
TTATTAATGCTGATGACTTTGGGCTGCACCCGGCGGTCAATCAGGCGGTTGCGCTTGGATTTTCTGCCGGGTGCATTACCAGTACGTCGCTAATGGCTGGCGCTCCGGCTTTTGAGGAGGCGGTGGACATTGCCGGGACCCACCTCGGACTGGGCGTGGGTGTCCACTTGACCCTGGTGGCAGGACAACCGGTGCTGGACCCGGCATTGGTGCCTTCCCTAGTAGATAGGGAGGGGCAGTTTGCCACGGCGTATCCGCTGTTTTTGCAGCATGTTCTGACTGGAAAAGTAAAAATGGTGGAAGTTCAGAGAGAATTACAGGCGCAGGTGAAAAAAATCCGGGATGCGGGAATTGCGATAACGCACCTGGATAGCCACCAACATATGCATGTGGTGCCGGGCATCCTGGCCGTGGTTCTGGATTTGGCCCGGGAGTTTGACGTCCGGGCGTTGCGGATTCCGCAGGAACCGTTCTTTTTTACCGGCGGCTGTTCGGCCGGTCTCGGACGTTTGACCGGCAGGGGCGGGCTTTCGATGCTGGCTGGGCTGGCACGGCGCAAACTGCGTCAGCGGGGAGTCGCCACCACGGATCATTTTTTTGGTATGCTGGCAGGCGGGCAATTAAAGGAAGAATTACTGTTGAATATTTTGGCTGTATTGCCCGATGGCATTTCTGAAATTATGCTGCATCCGGGCGCGGATAACCAGGCTCTGGGAGCAATGTATCCCTGGAACTATCGATGGGAGAGTGAACTGGCTGCCGTGACCGGCGAAGCAGTCGGCGCGTTGCTGGAACGCCGGAAGATTCAATTGGTATCATTTCGGGAGGTGGCGTGTTGATGAAAGTGTTGATTACCGGCGGGGCTGGATTTATCGGCTCACATGTGGTGGAAACCTTGCTCGGGACCGGGCATTTGCCAGTGGTGCTCGATAATTTAAGCAGTGGCCGGCGCGAAAATCTGGGTGCGGACATTCGAGTGGTGGTTATGGATATTTTGGATCCTGAGCTGGAAATGTTTTTTCAGCGGGAACGCTTTGATGCCGTGATTCATCTGGCGGCACAAACCAGTGTGCCTTATTCGCTGGAACGGCCGGATGTTGACTGCCGGATCAACTTGCAGGGACTGATTCAGGTGTTGGAAGCCTGTCGTAAAACCGGCGTTAAGCGAGTGTTGTTTCCTTCCAGCGCCGCGGTTTATGGCGATGTGGCCGAACTGCCGGTGTCGGAAAATTCACCGGCCAGCCCCGGGTCCTTCTATGGTCTTACGAAACTGACATCAGAGAAATACCTGGCGCTGTATCAGGAAATTTATGGTTTGGAATACGCGGTTATGCGCTATGCCAACGTATATGGTGAGCGGCAGGGAGACGGTGGCGAAGGTGGTGTAGTCAGCATTTTTGCCCGCAAATTGCGGCGGGGCGAAACGGTTACTGTTTTTGGCGATGGCGGCCAAACCCGTGATTTTATTTATGTAGGGGATGTGGCCAAAGCTAATTTGCAGGCTTTGTTGGCACCGACAGAAAAAATCAATCGGGTGCTGAATATCAGCACCCGGATGCAGACCAGCGTGACCGAATTGCTCCGCGTGATGCAGCAGGTTACTGGCAAAACGACGGAAGTAGTTTTTTCCAGCCCGCGGGAAGGGGATATTTATCATTCCATGTTGGATAACCGCGCGGCAGTAGCGGCGTTGGATTGGCAGCCGCAAACCGGACTTGATGAAGGACTGGCGCAAACCTGCCGCTATTGGGAATGATGTCAGTATAGCAGGAACCGGCCGGAGCAGGATCGAAACGATGAGCGGAGGCCGGTTTGCAAATCAATATGGAGGAAAATATGACAAGGTATTTTGGGACGGGGATCTGGCTGGTGCTGCTCCTCTCGCTACTCACCATATTTGTAAATTTGGGTGGAATCCCGTTATTGGATCCTGATGAACCGGTTTATGCGGAAACAGCGAAAGAAATGATGCATTTTGCCGATTTTGTGTCACCGCGAATTTACGGTGAATTTTGGTATGATAAACCGCCGATGTATTATTGGCTGGTGGCCGCTTCGTTTAAACTGTTTGGCGTGACGGAATTTGCCGCCCGCCTGCCGGCGGCGGCACTGGCGGTTCTGGGTGGGTTGGTGGTTTACGGGTATGGGAACCGCTTGTTTGGTGAGAAGGCCGGACTGGCGAGCGCGGTGGTTTTGGTGACCAGCGTGGAGTATTTTTATATGGGCAAGGCTGCGGTGACCGATATTACCCTGACGCTTTGTCTCACCATATCATTACTGGCGTTCATTGCCGGGCAATACCGCCTTTGCTGGCTGTTTGCCGGTTTGGCAACGGTAACGAAAGGCCCGGTGGGTTTTTTGTTTCCCGGTGCGGTGATCTTTTTGTATCTGACGTTGGATCGAAGATGGCATGAGATCCGCTATATGAAAATCCCGACAGGACTACTGATCTTTGCGGTGTCGGCACTGCCGTGGTATGTTGCCATGTATGGAATTCATGGGCAGGCGTTTATTGACACGTTTTTGGGATTTCATAATTTAACCCGGTTTACATCGCCGGAGCATCCCGAAGGGGTTTTGTGGTACTATTTTGTGCCGGTGCTGATTGTGGGTTTTTTCCCCTGGAGTGGTCTGCTGTTGCAATCCGTCTGGGCGGCGCTGTCACGCAGCCGGGGGCCGGAAAAGTCTCCGTTGCTATTCCTGACGATTTGGGCAGTGTTCATTTTCCTGTTTTTTTCGGTGTCACAGACTAAGCTGGTTTCGTATATCTTGCCAATGTTTCCACCGTTATCACTGGTGGTTGGCTGGTATGCCGCCCGACTTTGGGAAGAACGGCATGATCGTCCCTGGGGCTGGGCGCTGACTTCTTCCGGCATTGCGGTTGTTTTGGCAGCGGCGCTATGGCTGCTACGGGAAGATATACCGGAATTAAGGGAACACGTTTGGGTAATGATTGCCGTGTTAACGTTGATGGCGCTGGGATCGTTGCTGTTTTGCTGGCGCCGTCAAATGAGGACTTTGTTTTGGACTCAGGCGAGCGGTATGGTTTTATTTTCCGTAGTTTTGGTCACGTTGTTGTTCCCGGCTGTTGCCGTGAATTTTTCGATGAAACAGGCGGCTGCTGAATTTCTGGCACAGTATGATGGGCGTTCGCCGGTTTATGTGATTAAATTCTTGCACCCGGGTTTTACTTTTTATGCCGACGTATACGGAAAGGAAATTTTGGGAGACAGTGGCCTGAAGAGGGCGTTGAATGCGCCCGAACCACAGGCTTATTACATCGTACGCCGGTCGGAATTTGACCGTCTGGCTGCAGCGGAGCAACAGAAAGTGGATATTCTTTCCAGAGTAGCGGATAAGGTGATTTTAAAGAAAAAATAATCCGTATTAGGACAAATGTCCCGGGAGGATGCAATGCCAGGTCGTTTAATGCTGGTCTTTTTTATCTCGTTGGTTTGCTTTTTGCCATTTAACGGCAGTTTGCCGGTGACGGATCCGGTGGAAGCCAACTATGCGTTAACAGCCCAAGAAATGCTGTTTAGTGGTGACTGGATTTCACCACAGATTTATGGACAGTACTGGTTTGATAAACCGATACTGATTTATTGGCTGATTGCCGGCAGCTATATGCTGCTGGGTATGGGAGAATTTGCCGCCCGTTTTCCCGCCGGTGTGTTTGCCGCGGCCAGTGTCACGCTGGTTTACTGGTCAGCGGTACGGGTGTATGCCAATCACCGGGTGGCATTTTTTGCGGCTTTGGCGCTGGCGAGTGGTTTGGAGTTCTGGGTTTTGGCAAAAATGATTATCACCGATGCGGTGCTGATGTTTTGGGTTAGCGGCGTGATGGTGACGTTGTATTTAAGTCTGCAGAATCGCCACTGGCAGACTGTGGCGGGCTTTTGCGCCGGCATGGCTGTATTGACAAAGGGACCGGTGGGGGTGGCGTTGCCGGCACTGACGGTGTTGCTGTTTGCTCTTTACCGTCGTGATGGTGCGGCGTTGCGCCGTTTTTTAGCCTGGCCGGGTTTGGTTGCTTTTTTGCTGACGGCCGTTCCCTGGTATGGAATCATGTACCGGCTTCACGGCATGGAGTTTATCAATACCTTTCTGGGTCTGCATAATTATTTGCGGGCCACGGTGTCGGAACACCCCAAGGATAATGTGTTTTATTACTATCTGGTTCTATTCCCGGTCAGTCTGCTGCCCTGGACCGGTGTTTTTTTTCGGGGATTAGGCGGTCTGTGGCGGGAAGGAAGATCGGTCTGGAACAGCTATTTGTTATGGTGGATGGGCGTTATTATAGTGTTTTATTCATTGATGGCGACCAAGTATCCGACCTATGTGTTCCCGGCCGCTTTTCCGGCAGCGCTGATTACCGGCTGGATGCTGGAGCGTATGCAGCGTGAGGTGGGGCAACGCCAGTGGCTATGGCTTTTGGTTCCCCTGTTACTGCTGCTGGGGGCGATGGGAGTGGGACTGCAATGGCTGCCAGAGACGCAAGGCGTTTCGGCGGCGGTTTCAATATTGTTGACCGGCGGCGTCAGCTTATGGATGCAATGGACGGGGCGGAAGCGTTGGTTGCCGGTGGCCGCTGCCGTTACGGTTTTTATCGTCAGCTTATCGACTGTGTATGGCGGCTTGATACCGTTGGCGGCAGAAAAATCCGCAAAGAAACTGGCGCAAGAATTGCCGTATAACGGTGCCGTCATTGCTTCCTGCGGCGATTATTCCACCTCGTTTGTGTTTTATAGCAGGTATCGGGTACCCCGTCTGGTTGACCGGGTGGATTCTGCGGCTGTATCCGTCTGGGCGGGAAAAAATACCATGCCGGTGGAGACCTGGGAGCAATTCCGCGTCCGGGCGGCGGGCGCGGCGGATGTGTATGTGCTGCGTAAAGAACGCGGAAATACATCTTTGCCGGTGATGCTGGCTCAAGGGTGGACTCTGGTGGATCATAACGGGGAACAGGAACTATGGCGGCGGGAAACAACAGAATAGTTTGCTGAGAATTGGAATTATTTTTTCGCATGGCAGGATTTTCGTTATAAAGCTGGAATATATTCATGAATCACTCACATAAAACTGCATAGGCCAAGGGAATGGGTGCGCAAGCTTAATAGGGAAGTCCGGTGTGATTCCGGTACGGTCCCGCCACTGTAATGGCTATGATGAAGCCAGTAGCCTGAGTCAGGAAACCTGCCTGTTCTAGCACACGCCGTTATGACCTACGAGAGATAGGCAGGTGTGGGTACGATGAGCATAGAACCGTGTGATTGTTATACCCCCTGCCAAGGGGGTTTTTTATTTTAATGAATGAAGGACGCGAGCCGAAACCAGAGGTTGTTTTACGTAGCGGAATCACTACCGGATCCTGTGCGGCCGCCGCGGCCAAAGCCGCTTTGCTGGCCTGGCGGGGTGAGGCGGCTGCCGCGGTGACCATTGTATCGCCGCAAGGCCGGAATATTCCGGTGGCGGTGGCGCAGTCGCAGGCTATCCGCGGCGGCGGCAGGGCGATGGTGGTGAAAGATGCCGGCGATGATCCCGATATCACGCATGGTGTATCCATCATTGCGGAAGTGATTCCCGATGACAGCGGTCAGATATTGATCTGTGGTGGTGAAGGGGTCGGTCATGTTACAAAACCGGGCTTGTCCGTTCCGGTGGGCGAACCGGCCATCAATCCCGGTCCCCGTCAGATGATCACGCAGGCGGTCAGGGACATTTTGCCGTCAGAGCGGGGAGCGGTGGTAACCGTGAGCATTCCCGGCGGAGCAAAGCTGGCCGCCCGGACGCTGAATCCGGTGCTGGGCATCGTTGGTGGCTTATCGGTCATTGGCACCACCGGCATTGTGGAACCAATGTCGGAAGAGGCGTTCAAAAATTCGCTGACGCCGCAAATCAGTGTGGTGAAAGCGCTGGGATACGAAGCCATCGTGTTCGCACCCGGTAAAATTGGGCAGAATATCGCGATAAACCGTTATGGAATGCCGGCGGATGCGGTGGTGCAGACCAGCAATTTTATCGGACATATGCTGGAAGGCGCGGTGCGTTACGGGTTCAAGCAAGTATTGCTGTTTGGACATTTGGGAAAAATCGTCAAAGTCGCCGCCGGAATTTTTCATACCCACAACCGGATGGCGGATGCCCGTATGGAAACGATGGCTGCCTACGCGGCGGCCATGGGAGCTTCCCGGGAAGCGGTAAACGAAATTTTGGTCTGTAGCACCACGGAAGCGGCCATGCCGCTGATCAGCCGCTATCAATTGGAAGCGGTATATTCGGTGTTGGCGGAACGGGCCAGTTTACGGGCGGAGCGTTATCTGTTCGGTGATTTGCAGGTGGGTACGGCGATTGTTACCTTGCAGGGAGATATCCTGGGACTGGATGACCGGGCCCGAGAGATTGGAGGCAGCTTAGGTTGGAACATCGAATCATTGTAGTGGGAATTGGTCCTGGTTCGCCGGATTATTTGCCCCCGGTGGCCACGCGGGCGATCAACAACGCCCGGGTTCTGGTGGGTAGCCGGCGGGCGTTGGAATCACTGGCGCCGCCGGCGGTGGCGAAAACCAGGGTGATTGATAAAGATATTGCCGGCGTGCTGGATTTTGTCGGACAGGAAGCGCCGGCTGGCGGCGTGGTGGTTATGGTGTCCGGCGATCCGGGATTTCACAGCCTGCTGGTGGCGATGCGGCAACGATTTTCGCCGGAGCAACTGCACGTGATTCCCGGCATCAGCTCGGTACAGCTGGCGTTTGCCCGGGAAGGGCAGGTCTGGCAGGATGCGATACTGCTTAGCATGCATGGCCGGGAAGCCGGTGACGGGACGTTGGATTACGTGCCCGGGAAAAAACTGGGCATATTGACGGACGGCAAGAATAATCCCGGCTGCATTGCCGGGCAATTGCTGGCGCAGGGCTGGCCGCCTACCGCCAAAGTCAGTCTTTGCCGGGATCTTTCCTATGACCATGAAAAAATTGGCCGGGCCTTATTGAGCGAAGCGGGCGAATTGTCCGGTTTCGACTATTGTGTAATGGTGGTGACGGACGGTGACGACTAGACATTCACCCGGGATCAGCGACGAAAACTTTTTGCGTGGCGACATTCCGATGACCAAGCAGGAAGTGCGGATTCTGGTGTTGGCCAAAGCCCGGATTGAACCAGGCAACCGGGTCATCGACGTTGGCGCCGGGACCGGATCATTGTCGGTTGAGGCAGCCTTATTATCGGGAACGGGACTGGTCACCGCGATTGAACGGGAAGCGGCGGGAATCGATTTGATCCGGGCCAACGCGGCGCGGTTTGGCGCGGCCAATGTGCAGGCTATTCAGGGCGAGGCTCCGGCCGCGCTGGCTGGTCTTGAACCGGCGGATGCGGTGTTGATCGGCGGCAGCGGCGGTCATCTGGAAGCCATTGTGGCCGCTGCGGACAGGCTGCTGAAGCCTGGCGGACGAATCGTGATCACCGCTGTCACTGTGGAAACGCTGACGGCAGCGCTGCAACTGCTGGAACAGCGGCCAGGTTATACGGCGGAGTCCTGCGGGGTTCAGATTACCCGGATTCGCAAAGCCGGCGCCAGTCATATGTTTCAGGGATTGAATCCGGTGTATATCATCACCGGCTGTAAAGAAGACAACCGGACCCACTAAGGGCCGGACGCAGGAGGAATGCATCAATGCAAGTGTTTTTTGTGGGAGCCGGCCCGGGAGATCCGGAATTAATCACAGTAAAAGGTCAAAGATTGCTGGGGCGGGCCGATGTCATCATTTACGCCGGCTCGCTGGTAAACCCGGCGTTGCTGGGTTTAGCCAAGCAGGGAGCGGCTATTTACAACAGCGCTTCCATGACGCTGCCGGAAGTGATTCAGGTGATGGAAGAAGCGGTGGCGGCGGGAAAAACCGTAGTGCGTCTGCATACCGGCGACCCCAGCATCTATGGCGCGATTCAGGAGCAGATGGATGCACTGGCACCGAAAGGAATTGCTTATACGGTCGTGCCGGGAGTCAGTTCGTTTCTGGCGACTGCCGCGGCGCTGCAGCGGGAATACACGTTGCCGGAAGTTTCCCAAACGGTGATTATCACTCGTCTGGAGGGACGCACCCCGGTGCCGGAGAAGGAAAAACTGGCGCTTTTGGCCAGTCATCAGGCTACCATGTGTATTTTTCTCAGCGTTCACATGCTGGACACGGTGATGGCGGAACTGAAAGAAGGCGGCTATACCGGCGATACACCGGTAGCCGTGGTTCAGAAGGCATCCTGGCCGGATCAGAAAATTTTGCGGGGAACGGTGGATACCATCGCTCCGATATTGGCCGCCGAAGGAATTGACCGCACCGCGATGATCGTGGTCGGGCGGTTTTTGGGGGATGATTATGCTCTATCCCGTTTATATGCGCCGGAATTTGGCCATATGTTCCGGCAGAGCAGCGACGACGGCGCTGGTGCGTAAAGGAGGCTCGCGATGATGAAACTGGCCGTGATTTCCGTAACCCGGAACGGGGCGGAACTGGCTGCCCGGCTGCAAAAGATTTTGCCGGGCCCGGTGGCTTTGTTTGCCAAAGCCGGCCGTCACGGCCGGACCAACCAGCAGGAATATGACAGTCTGAGCGAATTGGTGTCGGCTATTTTCTCGAACTATGACGGGCTGATCTTTATTATGTCCACCGGGATTGTGGTCCGGGTGATTGCCCCCTTCGTGCAGGATAAACGTTATGATCCGGCGGTGGTGGTAATGGATGACCTGGGGCGTCATGTGGTCAGCTTGCTGTCCGGCCATATTGGCGGCGCCAATGAATTGACCCGGAGCATCAGCCAGTTGATTGGCGCCGATCCGGTGATTACCACCGCGACCGATATTGCCAACCGGCCGGCGGCGGATATTCTGGCGGTAAAACTGAATCTGGTGATGGAGCCCTTTGAAAAAATGAAAACCATTAATGCGGCCATTGCCGCCGGTGAACGGGTAAGATTCTTTATCGACCCGGAATTGCCGGATCGTGGTGAATACGCCGTTAAAGCGGCTGCGCTGGGAATTCAGCTGGAGGATATGGGGCAGTTGGCGCAAGACGGGTTGTATGATGCGGCGGTGATAATCACTTCGCGGGAACTGGACATTCTCAAGCCCCATTTATATTTACGCCCCGCCTGCTTAGCGGCGGGGATCGGATGCCGGCGCGGCGTGCCCGGCGCGGAGATACTGGCGGCCCTCAAAGATGCCTGCCGGGAAGCCGGTCACAGTATAAAAAGCGTGGCGGTACTGGGCAGCACTGTGGTGAAAAATGATGAAGTGGGGCTGTTGTCGGCGGCTGAACAGTTGGAAATACCGATAGAGTTTTTTTCCAATGAACAGATACAAACGAAAATTGACAGTCACGGGCTGGAAACATCTCCGTTCGTGAAACAACAGATAGGAGTGGGAAATGTATGCGAACCGGCGGCAATGTTGGCGGGTCTGGCGGACAGACTGATTCTGCCCAGGAAAAAATACAGCAAAATCACGGTGGCGTTGGCACCGGTCACCTTTCGGTGGTGGGAATAGGCCCTGGCGGGATGGAAGACATGACGCCAAGGGCCCGGCAGGCGATTCTGGGAGCGGATGTAATCGCCGGCTATGACACCTATCTGGACTTGATTCCGGAGTTGCTGGCGGGCAAAGAGATCATCGGCACCGGAATGATGCAGGAAGTGGATCGTTGTCAGGCGGCTGTGGACGCGGCCCGGACCGGCAAAACAGTGGCGGTGGTTTCCAGCGGTGATCCCGGAATCTACGGTATGGCGGGACTGGTGCTGGAACTGGCGGGCAAGTATCCGCCGGCCGCGCGTCCCGAGGTGAAAATTGTTGCGGGAATCAGCGCGGTCGGCGCATCGGCAGCTATTCTCGGGGCACCGCTGATGCATGATTTTGCGGTCATCAGTCTCAGCGATCTGCTGACTCCGTGGGAAGTGATTGTCAAACGGGTGGAGATGGCGGCGGCCGGGGACTTTGTCATCGGGATTTATAATCCGAAAAGCAAAAAACGGGTGAGCCAGATCGAAACGGTGCGGGAAATTGTTCTGAAGCATCGCGTCGGCAGCACCCCGGTGGGGATCGTGCATCATGCCAGCCGCAGCCAGGAAAATGCGGTTTTGTCGACACTGGAGAATTTCACCAATGAGCACATTGATATGTTCAGTCTGGTTATCATTGGCAACAGCCAGACCTATACTCAGGATGGACGGATGGTTACCCCGCGGGGTTATCAGCTGTGATTCTGGTGATCGCCGGAACCCGGGATGGCCGGGAGCTGGCGCGGGACCTGACGGCAGCCGGTTATCCGGTGATCGTATCGGTGTTCAGTGAATACGGGAAACAACTGGCGGCGGAAAGTTCGCCGGCAATCAGCGCCGGAGCGCTGGATGAACCCGGCATGGTCCGGCTGTTGCAAGATAAAGAGGTTGCTTTGGTGGTGGACGCCAGTCATCCTTACGCGGTGAATGTGTCACACAATGCCATGGCGGCCTGTGCTCAGACCGGAGCGGCGTATCTGCGCTTTGAACGGGAGGAAACGGCGTTGCCGGCGGATGATAAGATCCGGCGCGTGGCGGATGCCCGGCAGGCGGCTCAGGTGGCGGCAGGACTGGGGAACGTGGTCTTTTTGACCACGGGCAGCCATTTGCTGCCGGTGTTTAAAGCAGAACCGGCGTTGGCGGATTGCCGCCTGATCGCCCGGGTGTTGCCGCAGCCGGACGTGATCGCGGCATGTTCCGCCCTGGGATTTGCTCCCAAAGATTTAGTCGCGATGCAGGGACCGTTTTCCCATCAAATGAATGTAGCCATGTTCCGTCATTATGGAGCGGAGGTAGTGGTTACGAAAAACAGCGGACATACGGGCGGTACGGACAGCAAACTGACGGCGGCCCGGGAACTGGGTTTGTTTGTGGTGGTGATCGACCGCCCCCGGCCCGATTACCCGCAGTTGGCTGATTCGGCGGCGGCGGTACTGGCGTTTGCGGCGGCCCGGTTACGGAAATAGAAGGAGGTTTTTCCATGGAATTTATGACCGATCCACAGGGAATCGAGAACCGCAGCATGGAGCTGATTGCTCCTTACTTGGCGGATATGAACCTGTCCGGGGAAGCGATTAAGGTATATTCCCGCATTATCCATGCGGCCGGTGATCCGGATTATCGTCATGTGATTAAACTGCATCCGGAAGCGGTCTCTGCTGGCATGCAGGCCATCAAAAGCGGAGCGCAGGTATTTTGCGACGTGGAAATGGTTCGTACCGGCATCAACAAAAAGCAGTTGGCCCAATGGGGCGGCGCGGTTCATTGCCGCATTGCCGATGAAGCGGTGGCGGCCAAGGCTAAAGCGGCGGGTATTACCCGATCCATGGCCGCGATGCGTTTGTTCGGAAATGATCTGGAAAACGCCGTGGTGGCGATTGGCAACGCACCGACGGCATTGTTTGAAGTGATGAAAATGATGGAGGAAGGCTTGCGCCCCGCGTTGATTATCGGCGTTCCGGTAGGCTTTGTCGGCGCGGCGGAATCCAAAGAACTGCTGGCCCGGACCTCGCCGGTTCCCTACATCACGGTGGCCGGGAACAAAGGCGGCAGTCCCATTGCCGTAGCGGCGTTCAACGCAATTATGTATATGCTGGGCCGGCAGTAGTCAAACGGTTGTGTCGGTCGAAAGGAGAGTGGCGGGATGCAGTGTGAGGCGCCTCGACTGGTCATTGCCGGCACCCACAGCGGTGTTGGTAAAACTACAATAGTAACCGGCTTGCTGGCCGCGCTGCGTCAGCGTGGCTTGCAGGTACAGTCCTACAAAGTGGGCCCGGACTATATTGATCCCGGGTATCACCGGCTGGCCAGCGGCCGGCCTTCTCATAATCTGGACACCTGGCTGGCGCCGGAAACGGCGATTGCCGGATTGTTTGCCAAAACAGCCGCCGGACATGATCTGGCCATTATCGAAGGTGTTATGGGTCTGTACGACGGCGGCCGTTCCGGGGTGAGCAGCACGGCGGCCATTGCCAAAATGCTGCAGGCGCCGGTGGTTCTGGTGGTGGATGCCCGTTCCATGGGAGAAAGCGTGGCCGCCACGGCGCTGGGTTATAAAATGTACGATCCGGACGTGAATTTCGCCGGAGTTATTGTCAACCGGCTGGGATCGGACAGCCACCGCGTGATGGTCACGGAAGCGCTGGAACGGTTGGGCATTCCCGTTTTGGGTTGCATTTTGCGGGATCAGGGGCTGACCATGCCGGAACGGCATCTGGGTTTGACGCCGGTGACGGAGAACGAAGCCCGGGAAACCGTCGCGCTGATGGGTGACCGGGTGGAGCGTCAGGTGGAAGTGGAGCAACTGGTTAACTTGGCCCGGCAGGCGACGCCGCTGACGGTGCCGGAACCGGCAGCCGTACCGCGGGAAAAAACCGTGAAAATTGCCGTGGCCGCGGATGACGTATTTACCTTCTATTATCCGGAAAGTTTGGATGTGCTGGCGGAATGCGGCGCGGAACTGGTCTATTTCAGTCCGTTGCGGGACCGGGAACTGCCGGCGGCGGACGGGTTGATTTTAGGCGGCGGTTTTCCGGAAATGTTTGTCGGCGAACTGGCCGCCAACGAAAGCATGCGGCGCTCGGTCCAAGCGGCTTGTCAGGCGGGCATGCCGATTTACGCGGAATGCGGCGGCTTGATGTATCTCTGCCGCCAATTGGTGGATTTTGACGGCCAAGCCTACGATATGGCCGGGGTGGTGCCGGCCGTATGCCAGATGCAGTCGCGGCTACAGACGGTAGGCTATGTGGAGGCGCGGGCGCTGTCCGACAATCCGTTATGCGCCTCGGACACCGTATTGCGCGGGCATGAATTTCACTTTTCCCGGATGACTCCGGACATGACGCCGGAATCATTTCCTTGGGCGTTTGAATTTCGTAAAGTCCGCACCGGAGCCTGTTACCCGGGGGGTTACGCTAAAGACAACGTGCTGGCGTCCTATCTGCATATGCATTTTGCCGGTAACCGCTCCGCGGCGGGACGTTTTATCGCTCGTTGCGCCGGCTACCGGGACAAAGGGGCGAATTCGCGATGAAGGCAAAAGTTATATTGGTGACGGGCGGGGCCCGCAGCGGCAAGAGTACTTTTGCCGAACAGCTGGCGGCCCAAGCCGCAGGTCCGGTGGCCTATATCGCCACAGCCCAGGTCTATGACGAGGAAATGCGGCACCGGGTGGATCTTCACCAGGAACGCCGCCCGGCCCACTGGCAGACCTATGAGGCGCCCTATCATGCGGATACGGTGCTGGAGGAAGCGTTGCAGGGACCGGCGCAGGCGGTGCTGTTTGATTGTCTGACGCTGTATACCACGAATCTGTTATTGCAGTTGGCGGAGTCGGTCAGCCGGGAGCAGCGGGCGGCGCAGATTTTAGCGGCGATTGACCGACTGCTGGCGGCGGCCCGGCAGGGAACAGCGCCGGTGATCTTTGTGACCAACGAAGTGGGGATGGGTATTGTTCCGGAAAATCCGCTGGCCCGGGAGTATCGGGATATTGCCGGGTGGGTCAACCAAAGAGCGGCGGTGGCGGCAGACCAGGTATATCTGGTGGTTTGCGGCCTGGCCACGGAAATTAAAAAAAATGCGGTCTGGTTGTAAGGCTCCCCCGCCAGCAGGGGCGGAATCTCCCGCTGGCGGGAACAAACAGAGTCTGGTGCCAAATGTTCATTTGCCGGGCCGTATTTTTTGACGGCGTGCGGCAAATGAATAATTGGAACCAGATTGGGGAACCAGGCAATGGAGCAGCGGTTCAGGGGAAAAAAGGAGGAACAATGATGGCCAAGACGATTATGCTGCAGGGAACCAGTTCCCATGTGGGAAAAAGTATACTGACCACGGCCTTGTGCCGGATTTTTAAACAGGACGGTCTGCGGGTGACGCCATTCAAGGCTCAGAATATGGCGCTGAATTCCTACGTGACCAAAGACGGAGGCGAAATGGGCCGGGCACAGGTGGCCCAGGCGGAAGCAGCCGGCCTGGAACCGGCGGTGACGATGAATCCGGTGTTGCTCAAACCCACCGGCAACTCCTGTTCGCAAGTGATTGTGATGGGCCGCTCGGTGGGAATGATGTCGGCCCGGGAGTATCATGACGGCTACAGCCTGAAAGCGCTGGGAGTCATTGAAGATTCGCTGGAACAACTCCACAGCGAGTTTGAGGCCATCGTGATCGAAGGCGCCGGCAGCCCGGCGGAAGTGAACTTAAAAGCCAATGACGTGGTCAATATGCGGATTGCCAAACTGGCGCCGGCGCCGGTGCTGTTGATCGCTGACATTGACCGGGGCGGCGCGCTGGCCTCGGTGGTAGGGACTTTGGAACTGCTGGACCCCGATGAGCGGGAACTGGTTAAAGGAATTATCATCAATAAGTTTCGCGGCGATGTAACCCTGCTGCAGCCGGCCCTGGACTTCCTGGAGCAAAAAACCGGCAAACCGGTTGTAGGCGTTGTACCGCATCTGGAACAGCTGGGAATTGATGATGAAGATTCCGTGTCACTGGATGACAAAAGAAGCACCAGCGGCGACCTGGACGTTGCTGTGCTGCGGACGCCTAAAATTTCTAATTTTACCGATTTTGACGCGTTGTCCGGCGAGCCGGATGTGGCGTTACGCTATGTTCGCCCCGGTGAGGCGCTGGGACAACCGGATCTGATCCTGCTGCCGGGCAGCAAAAATACTACGGAAGATCTGCTGTACTTGCGGGAACAGGGGTATGAAAGGGATATCATTGCCCGGGTACAGGCCGGAACTCCTTTGGTGGGGATTTGCGGCGGTTATCAGATGCTGGGTCGTGAGGTGCAGGATCCCGAACATACGGAATCGGACCGGGACCGGGTGGATGGTATGGGTTTATTGCCGGCGGTTACCGTTTTTGCGGCGAACAAAGTGACGCATCAGATAACGGCCGGCTGCCGGGGCAAAGGCTTCCTCGGCGTGGATTTCGCTGCGGCGGATTTGCAGGGGTATGAAATTCATATGGGACGGACTCAGTTTGATGCGGAAGTGCAGTCCGCTTTTACCATTACCCGGCGTTCCGGTGAACAAATCAAGCAGGCGGACGGGGCGGTCAGTGCCAATGGGCTGATTATGGGCACCTACATTCACGGAATTTTTGATAACGACGGCTACCGGCGGGCCATTTTGGACGCATTGCGCGTTCGTAAAGGACTGGAACCGCTGGGCGTTGTCGGCGATACCCGCCAGCGCAAGGAAGCCAGCTATGACCGGCTGGCGGCAGTGGTGCGCGAAAGCCTGGACATGGATTTGGTTCGCCGGATCATGGATGAGCCGGTGGTTGTGGCTGAGGAGCGATAAGCGATGGTGACTTCGCTGCAGATTGTGCTGGCGTTGATTTTTGACCGTCTGATCGGCGATCCCCGCTGGTCGGCGCATCCGGTGGTGCTGATCGGCAACGGGATTGCCTGGCTGGAAAAAGGCTTGCGCCGTCCGCAGGATGGCGCTACCCGGAAGAAATGGGCCGGGGCCGTGCTAGTGGCCGTGGTCTTAACGGTTGTCTATGGAATAACGGCGTTGATTCTTCAGGGACTGGCACTGCTTCATCCCTGGGCTGCCTGGGGCATAGGCGCATTGCTGCTGTCTTTTGCCATATCGCCCCGCAGTCTGGCGGAAGCCGGGCAGGAAATCCGTGACCTGATGCAGCAGGACAATCTGGAACAGGCCCGGTTTAAAGTAGGCTGGATTGTGGGGCGGGATACCGCGTCGCTGAGTACCGGCGAGATATCCCGGGCCACCGTCGAGACCGTGGCGGAAAATATTGTGGATGGTATTATTTCTCCTTTGTTTTATGCTGTCATTGGCGGTGTACCGCTGGCGTTTCTGTACCGGGCGGTGAATACCATGGATTCCATGGTGGGGTATAAAAATGAAAAATATCAGGACTTTGGCATGGTGGCCGCCAGAGTGGACGATGTGTTCAATTACATCCCGGCCCGGATTACCGGTGTGCTGCTATTGGCCTCGGCCTGGCTGCTGCGGCGGGATGCCGGCGGTGCAATCCGAATGATCTGCCGGGACGCTGCCAAGCATCCCAGTCCCAACAGCGGGATCAGCGAAGCGGGCGTGGCCGGCGCGCTGGGGATCCGTCTGGGAGGATTGAACTATTATGGCGGCGCGGCGTCGCAGCGGGCGTATATGGGCGATGAAACCATACCGCTGGCTCCGGTTCACATCGATCAAACCATCAGCCTGATGTACACGGCAACCTGGTTGTTTGCGCTGGCAGCCGTCTTGTGGGATGTCTGGCGCTTTCGGTATCTCCTGGGAGGGTAGCCCCCGGGAGACGGGGCCTTCCAAAACCTTTTGACTAAGGAGACTCGCTATGATACAGGATTTTTTTACCGGGTTGCAGTTTTTGACCCGTTTGCGGCTGGTGCGCCAGGATGACTGGTCGCCGGCCGGATTTGGCCGCAGTGTAAAGTTCTTTCCTCTGGTCGGGGCCGTTATTGGCTTGGTTTTGGCCGGCACCGGCTGGCTGGGAGCGAATCTGCTGCCGCCGCATGTGCTGGGCGCGGTCTTGGTGTTGGCGTGGGTGATGGTGACCGGCGGTCTGCACTGTGATGGTCTGATGGACACGATGGATGGCGTTTTTTCCGGCCGGGACCGGGAGAGAATGCTGGAAATTATGAAAGACAGCCGGGTGGGAGCTAATGGCGTGGTGGCCTTTGTCCTTACCTATCTTTTGAAATGGTCGCTGCTGGTGGATTTACCGGTCCCGATGCTGGTGCCGGCGTTGTTCACCGCGCCGGTGGCCGCCCGGATGGCGATGGTGATGGCGATTTCGGCGTTTGCTTACGCCCGGCCCGATGGCATGGGCAAAGCCTTTGCCGTCTACGCCGGTCGGCCTACGCAAATTTTTGCCGTGCTGTCGGCGGCGTTGCTGCTGGCGCCGCTAGGCTGGCCGGCAGTGGCCGGTGGCGTGTCGGCGGCGTTGTTTGCCCTGTTGTTTGGACGATACGTGAGTTGCCGGCTGGGCGGATTAACCGGCGATGTATATGGCGCTGTGGCGGAACTGTCGGAAGTCGTGGTCTTGGTGGCGTTTGCCGTATGGGCCATGACCATGGGTATGGAATCATTCTAAACGTCAGGGGAAGTATTGCTGACAGAGGGAGAACGGACCATTGATGAACGTGCAAGTAATCGCACCCGGATCCTGTGGTGAACTGGTACAGGGAACGATCGACGATCAGGCGTTTTTGGTGACCTGCCCGGTGGATCTGTATTCCCGGGTAACGGTCTCTACGGAATCGCTGCCTGGGAAGTTTCCGGCGGCAGATCCCAAAACACTGGCTGCCGTGGAAAAAACCAAGGAATATTTTGGCCGGCTGCAGGACAAACTGCAAGTGGCGGTTTGTTCTGATTTACCGGTAGGTAAAGGAATGGCCTCCAGCAGCGCGGACATCAGCGCGGCCTGTCTGGCCGCCGCGCTTTGCCTGGGACAGCAGCTGACCTGTGATGAAATTGCGGATCTGGCCCTGGCGATTGAACCGACGGACGGAATCTTTTATAATGGTATTGTGATGTTTGATCATGTGGAGGGACGGATCCGCCGCCCGTTGGGGCAGCCCCCGGATATTCAGATTGCAGTGTTTGACGCCGGTGGTGAAGTGGATACATTATGTTTCAATCGTCGCAGCGATCTGGCGCGGTTAAACCGCGAAAAAGAACCGTTGGTTCGCCAGGCGTTAGATCTGGTCTCCCGTGGTCTCGCACAGGGGGATGCGAGTTTGATCGGTCAGGGAGCGACCTTGAGCGCCCGGGCCAATCAGAGCATTTTATTTAAACCTTGTCTGGAAATGATGGCGGACAAAGCGCAGGAGTACGGCGCCATTGGCATTACCGCCGCTCACAGCGGCACGGTGCTGGGGCTGATGTTTAACGGAGCGGCCGCCGCCGCGTTGCCGGAGTGTGTGGCCGCCGTGTCTTCCTATTGTCCGGAAATCCGTTACTTGCAAACAGTGCGGTTGATTTCCGGCGGTTTGCGCGTTGAGGAGGCGAACAATGAAACAGCCGGGTAGTTTTGAGCATGGCGGTAATATTTACGCGCTGCTTCGTCAGTCGGGACAGACTTCCGGCGATGTTTTGGATTTTAGCGCCAACATTAACCCTTTGGGGATGGCGGTCAGCGTACGACAGGCGATTGAAACCAATCTGGGCAACCTGATTCATTATCCGGATCCGGCAGCGGTGGAGCTGAAACAGGCGATTAGCCGCCACTATCAGATGCCGGAGGAATGTATTACCGCCGGCAACGGCGCGGTGGAGCTTCTCTACGTTTTGTGCCACTGCCGCAAGCCGCGGCGGGTGCTGGTGACAGCGCCTACTTTCAGCGAGTACGAGCGGGCGGCCAGGGCCGCCGGAGCTGCCGTTGAATATTTTACCCTGTTGCCGGAACAGGGGTTTTCCCTGGATGTCGCGGAGATTCTTCCCCGCTTGTCCGGTGTTGACATGGTTTTTATCTGCAATCCCAACAATCCCACTGGCGGTCTTTTGCGCCGGGAGCAGCTGGAGCCCCTGCTGATCGCCGCGCAGAAGACCGGTACGATGGTGGTGGTGGATGAGTCTTTTCAGGACTTTCTGACCAATCGCCGGGAGCTGAGCTGCCGGCCCCTGCTGGCTAAATATGATCATTTGGTCGTTGTTTGTTCGCTGACCAAGTTTTACGCTATCCCGGGCCTGCGTCTGGGATTTGTGCTGGCGTCGCCGGCGTGGACCCGGACCTTGCACGGCGCCAAAGATCCCTGGAATGTGAACTCGCTGGCGCAGGTCGCCGGCGTGGCGGCGTTGCAGGATTCCGCCTATCAGGAACAAAGCCGGGCTGTGCTGGCTCAGGCCCGGGAAGAGCTTTATGAGCTTCTGCTGCAAATAAAAAACTGCCGGCCGTATCCGCCCAGCGTCAATTATATCCTGTTGAATATTGCCGATAGCGGCGTTGTTTCTTCGAAATTGCGGCGGCGCATGGCAGAAGCCGGCGTGATGATCCGCGACTGTGCCAATTATCCGGGCTTGTCTGCCGATTATGTACGGGTGGCGGTGAAGCTGCCGGAGCAAAATAGAAAACTGGCGGCGGTGCTGCAGCAAAAGCTGCATTCTCCAGAATGTTTTACGGAGGAAAAATAATGGAAGATATGACAAAAGTGATTTTGGTCCGGCATGGACAGACGTTGTGGAATCAAGAACGAAAATATCAGGGTCACAGTGACGTGGCCCTGAGTGATTTGGGACGAAAACAGGCGGAACTGGCGGCGGAACGATTGTCCCGGGAAAAACTCGACGCGGCGTATTCCAGCGATTTGAGCCGGGCGGCGGAAACGGCGGCCTGTATCGCCGCCCGGCATGGGGTGCCGGTTACCACCCTGCCGGCGTTGCGGGAAATTATGTTCGGTGAGTGGGAAGGGTTAAACTATGATCAAATTACCGCCCGCTGGCCGCAGGCATTGGAGAAACTCTGGGCCCGCCCTTCGGAAGTGGTCATTCCCGGCGGTGAATCCTTTGCTCAGGTGCAGGAACGGGCGTATGGCGCGGTCAAAGAAATCATTGCCCGGCATCAGGGAGAAAACGTCCTGATTACCGCTCACGGCGGCACGATCGGCGTCATTCTCTGCGCGGCACTGGGGATGGATCTGGATCACGTATGGAGCATCCGCCAGGATAATACCGCGGTGAATATACTCGAATATTTCGGTGAACGGGTACAGGTCTCGCTGTTGAATGACAGCCATCATTTGAAGGATCTGTAGTCCGGATGATATCCGGTTCATCAATAATGAAACCAATCTTTTCGCTGCTGATGGCAGTTGAGGAATCCAGAACGTAAGGAGCGGGTAAAATATGCCGGTAATTACGATTGAAACGGGTAACGTGAGCAGAGAGAAAAAACAGGCGCTGATTGAGCGTCTCACCAAAGCGAGCAGTGAGATTTTAGGGATTCCGGAGCAGTCCTTTGTTGTTCTTATCAACGAATACGAAGACGACAACATTGGCACGGGCGGTGAAGTATTGACCGCGGTCAAGGCAAGACGAATGGCGGCCAAGGGTTAATCATGGAGCGCAATGTGTTCATAGGAAAAAGGCGGCAGGGATCTGTTTGAGATCAAGTCGCCTTTTTCCTTTGCTGATGTTTTTCGGAAGCCGGTATTGGCGTTATTGCACATTGCGGAATGCGAAAAATACGGAAATTACAGTTTGATGGTGCGGGAAGAACCGCTCATATCGGCGAAGGTCGCCTCCGCGTCATTGATGTAAAACAATTCGAAAGTGGGATCGTCGATACTATAGAGTTTTTGAAGTAGCGGTGATGCCTCCAGAGCCAGCTGCTTTATTTCGCGGGTACTGTTAAATACGGCGCGGCCCTGCAGGCGCAGCCATTCTCCTTTGGTTGACGCAGTGGAAATTTCAAACTGCGGATTGGCTTGTAATTGATGGTACACCTTTTTTTGGTTAGTGGTGCAAAAATAAAGCTTTCCCTGATGAGCGAGCACAAAGCCGAAAGGCCGTACCCGGGGCTGATTCCCCTCAACCGTTGCGAGATAGAAAATAGAATTTTCCTGTAAAAAACGCAGCACTTCATCCATGAGATCAAACTCCTTTACGTAGTAAAATTTACCTGCTATGATTATAAAATGAAGAAAAGAGTCCGGCAAGAATGCAGTTTTTTCTTTCTAAGGCAGTATTTTGTGAGTATTGGAGAATCAGCGCCATGAATGAAGAGAAAAAATACGGTGAAGAATTCAGCGCCTGTCCGGTGATCTACGCTCTGAATTTGATCGGCGGGAAATGGCATTTGCCGGTGATCTGGCTGCTGAACCGGGATGCGGTGCTTCGCTATAATGAAATCAAACGGCGTATCTGCGGAATTACAAATATGATGCTGACGCAGACGCTGAAAGATTTGGAAGAAAAAGGGCTGGTGCATCGGGTGCAGTATCCGGAAATACCGCCCCGGGTGGAATATTCGCTGACGGAAAACGGTCAGCGTTTGCTGCCGGCGCTGGATGAACTGGCAAAGTGGGGCATTACGCAATTTGAACAGCATGCGGCAAATCAGGATGGCAAATATCGATGCAGCGAATGTGAGATAATAACGTCGGAGTGATCCTTTTTCTCAGAATTCATTAAGTGAGGAACAGTGACACAAACTCATCGCAGATACAGAGGCAGGGGCATGTATGCGGCAAAACCTGATTAGTCAACTGATGCGAAAGCGGCAAAAGTTCATGCGGAATTTTTGCCGCTTTTGCGCGCCGCTACGGGGATATGATATAATGACAATGACTTTTAATGAAATGAGGGACAGAGATTGAAAAAAGCAGTTATTGAAATGGATAAAGGGAATATTGTCATTGAATTGTTTGACAAAGAAGCGCCGGGAACCGTGGCGAATTTTGAAAAATTGATCACCGAGGGGTTTTACAACGGGTTGACATTCCACCGGGTGATTCCCGGTTTTGTGGCGCAGGGCGGCTGCCCTGACGGTACCGGCGCCGGCGGTCCGGGTTATTGCATTCCCTGTGAAACGGCGGGAAATCCCCGGACGCATGAGCGGGGATCCTTATCGATGGCGCATCGCGGGCCGAATACCGGCGGCAGTCAATTTTTTATCGTCTATGAGCCGCAGCCACATCTCAACGGGGTACATACCGTGTTCGGCCAGGTTATAGAGGGATTGGACGTGGTGGATCAGATCCAGCCCGGTGATGTAATGAACAAGGTGAGCATTTTGGCGGAGGCGAAGAAAAAAGCAGCTCCTAAAGCTCCCAAAGCAGCAAAAGAAGGTAAAGAAGAAATCAAGGAAACGACAACCCCCAAAGCGAGTAAAGAAGCGAAAAAAGAAACCATTAAAGACGTGCTGAAAGAAGCGAAGAAAAAAAGCCGCAGCAGCAAAAAGAAATAGCCTTCGGCAGCGTCGCCAGCGTTTGACTGCGTTGGCCACCAACGATATAATAAGAATGAAAGAAACGGAAACGTGCGGAAACGGCTGGGCTCAATGCCTGTCCGGGTTCTTGCTGACGAAAGGGAGGCGAACCCGTGAGCGAAGTGGAAGAAATGCTGAGTCTGAAGAATTGGGCCGTTGTGGGAGCCACAGATAACAAAGAAAAATTCGGTTATAAAATTTTCAAAGTAATGAAAGAAGCCGGCTATAATGTGATTCCTGTGAATCCCGGGATCAGCGAAATCCTGGGGGACCGTTGCTATGCGGCGCTGAAGGATTTACCGGTGAAACCGGATGCGGTGGATATGGTGGTTCCGCCCAAAGTAGGCGAACAGGTTTTGCGGGAATGCGCCGAACTGGGGATCAAAAATGTTTGGCTACAGCCGGGAGCCAATGCGGATTCAGTGGTAGCTCTGGCGAAAGAATTGGGAATGACCGTGGTTGCGGACCGCTGTGTGATGGTGGAAATTCGAAACCGTTAAAAGTTTTTCCGGAACGGTGAAATGGCTGTACGTCCGGAAACGTATTTTATGCGTCTTCGGTAATAAAGAAAAGGGGGAAACCGAAATGGCCAGTGTGATGAGTACGATGAGTTCGACGTTTCAGGAAGATGTTCTTGATCAGGACCAACTGGTATTGGTAGATTTTTGGGCACCCTGGTGTAGCTATTGCAATAAACTTACGCCGTTGCTGGATGAACTGGCACAGGAATTTGACGGTAAGGTAAAAATCGTGAAGATTAATGTCGATGAAAATAAGACGCTGGCGCAAACGCACAGCATTATGAGTTTGCCGACAATGATGTTGTTCAAGGATGGCGTTGCGGTGGAAAAGATTGTTGGCTTTGTGCCGAAAACAAACATTGCCGCTAAAATCCAAAGTGCGCTGTAATCTTGGCGAGAAAACAAATAAAACAGACAGGGGCTTTGCCCCTGTCTGTTTTATTTGTTTTCTCCGTTGACGAAGCCTCCGGATGATTGCGGAATTATTCGCAGTTACAGCCGCAAGCGCAGCCGCCGGCGTTTTCACCCACTGCTTTGTTCAGATCTGCGACCAGTGCGTCGATGTCAATACCGTGAGCGGCAGCGCCTTGCTCAATGTTTTCAAAACGAGCAGCGGCGCAACCCAGGCAACCCATACCGAATTTGCGAAAAATATCAACGGTCTGGGGATGATTTTGTACAACATCAACAATGCTCATGCTTTTAGTGATCATGATGAATGGTACCTCCTCGGTGAAATTTGGATTTCTTTTCGATTATAACATACCTTTCATACCTTTGCTATCGGCGGCGAAAAATTATTGGCAACGAATTTACCTTAACATTATGGACAACTTTTAACGCAGCGTAGGGATTTTTGCTGGAAAATTTCAGCTTGGAGATGTACAATATACAAAAGGCTGTCACGGCCTTGATTTATTTTATCGTTGCGGGCGTTAATCAGACGCCGGCAGGGGGGTTGGTCTAAGGAGGAATCAATTATGCCTTTACAACGCGTGCAGGCAGCACTGGAGAATTATAAGGATCTGGAGATTATTCTTTTTGACAGCAGTACGCATACGGCCGATCTGGCCGCCCAGGCGCTGGGGGTGCAACCGGCTCAGATTGCGAAATCGTTGCTGTTTTTAGCGGATGGGCAACCGGCGATGGTCGTGACTTGCGGTGACCGGAAAGTGAATACCAAGTTGTTTGGCCGACTATTGTCGGCTAAGAAAGTTCGTTTTGCCAATGCGGAGCAAGTGGCGGAACTGACCGGGTTTCCGCCCGGCGGCGTTTCGCCGGTGGGTTTGCTGCGACCGCTGCCGGTATATCTGGACAAAAGTCTGTATGACTATGCGGTGGTATATGCTGCCGCTGGTACGGCCAATTCGGCGTTGCCGGTAGCACCGGAGCGTTTGCGGGAAATCACCGGGGCGGAAATTATTGATGTCTGCAGTTAAGCCGGCAGTAGCATCGTAAGGAGGAAATGGGTGTTTGCATTGGGCCGGCGTCAGATTTTTTTCGTTATTGCCGTGATAATAGTTTTGATGGTGATTGTGGCTGGCTTTATCGTTTCCGGGGTATCTGACTGGTCCGTTGCTTCTCAGATGCCGCGGGACCGGGGAATCGATGTGCCTATTTTAGCTTATCATAAGGTTGATCATCTGAACCATTCCTTATCGCTGCCGCCGGAGGAGTTTTCACGGCAACTGCAATATCTGTGGGAAAATGGCTACCGCAGCATAACTCCCGACCAACTGACCGCTTATTTCCAGTATGGGCGCCCTTTGCCGGAAAAACCGGTGATGATTACTTTCGACGATGGTTATTTGGATAACTATGTGAATGCCTATCCGATTTTAAAAAAATACGGCTTCACGGCGACCATTTTTATTATTACTGATATGATCGAACGGGATCCGCGGTTTATGAAATGGGATCAGATCCGGGAAATGCAGGCGGATCATTTTATCTTTGGCTCGCACAGTGTGACGCATACCCCGCTGAATCAGTTGACGCTGGAACAGTTAAAACGGGAATTGACAAATTCGGCTGATGAAATGGAAAAACAGTTAGGACAACGGCCACGATACTTTGCGTACCCCACCGGGGACTACAGCGCCAATATCGGCAATCAGGTAAAGCAGGCCGGATACAGGGCGGCGTTCACTATCCGCTTTGGTCAGGTGGGGCTGGGAAGCAACCAATATGCGCTGGAGCGGATACCGGTGTTCCGCAGTCAGCAGTCGTTTCAACAATTTTTTTCCCGTCTGCACGTTACGCCGAATCAGGAACAATTAAATATTATCCGCAGCGGTAAGTATATTGCACCACGTTGATGGGACTGAAGTCTCAATCTGAAACTTTTTTTGCGAAATCCTTCTTTTATGGGGAGGATTTTTTTTGTTTATCCAGAAGTACTAAAGAAAAAGTGGTGTAATGTGGTGCGAAGTGGTTAAAAGTGATTAGAAGTGATGTGCGGGTGGTGGCTGTGTCGTGTTTATGGGAGAATTTTTACATACGATCGACAACAAGGGCCGCCTGATTTTACCGGCAAAATTCCGGGAAGAACTGGGTGACACGTTTGTTATTACCAAAGGACTGGACAATTGCCTGTTTATTTACAGCAAGGCAGAGTGGGCTGTTATTGAAGAAAAAGTAAAAAAGCTGCCGTTGGCGAAACCGGAAGCCCGGGCTTTTGTCCGGTTCTTTTTTTCCGGTGCTGCCGAGGTGGAGTGTGACAGGCAGGGACGGGTTTTGCTTCCTAATAACCTGCGTGAGTTTGGTGGTTTGGACAAGGATGTGGTCGTTATTGGTGTGTCCAGCCGTATTGAAGTTTGGGCGAAAAATGCCTGGGATAATTACAATAGCGTTATTGCCCCCTCCGTCGCTCAAATGGCGGAGAATCTAACGGATTTAGGAATATGACGGGATGGGGATTGTGGTGCAGAATTTTCAACACACCAGTGTGCTTTGGGCTGAAACGCTGAATGCTTTGGACATCTCGCCGGTAGGCGTTTATGTGGACTGCACCATGGGCGGAGCCGGCCATACGGCGGGCATTGCCGCACAGTTAAATGAAGAGGGCTGGGTTATTGGCATTGATCAGGATCCGGCAGCGATCAAGGCTGGCGAGGAACGATTGAAAGAATTTCCCTGCAAAGTGACGATCATACAAAGTAATTTTTCCCACTTGCCGGAAGTATTGGCTCAGGCAGGCGTGGAGGCGGTAGATGGAATTGTGTTTGACCTGGGCGTGTCTTCCCATCAGTTGGATGAAGCGGAACGTGGATTTTCATATATGCAGGACGCGGCGCTGGATATGCGTATGGACCCGAGTGCGAAACGGTCTGCTTATGATGTGGTTAATTTTTATGCGGAAGACCGGTTGCATCAGATCATCGCCGGGTATGGCGAGGATCGCTGGGCGAAACGCATTGCGAAATTTATTGTGGAGCATCGCAACGAACAACGGATTGAAACCACCGGGCAACTGGTGAATATCATTAAAAAGGCGATTCCTGCTGCGGCGCGGCGGGATGGACCCCATCCCGCCAAACGAACCTTTCAGGCTATTCGCATTGAAGTGAATCAGGAATTGACGATTTTGCAGGATGCCTTTCGGGCGGCGGTGGACAGTCTCAAACCGGGTGGCCGACTGGCGATTATCACATTTCATTCGCTGGAGGACCGCATTGCCAAGCAAACCTTGCAAGAATTGGCCAAAGGCTGTGTTTGTCCGCCAAGGATGCCGGTTTGCGTTTGCGGTGGCCGGCCGACGGTGAAAATTATGGGGAAACCCATTGTACCCCAGCCTGATGAGGTGGATAAAAATCCGAGAGCGCGCAGTGCAAAACTGCGGGTCGCAGAAAAACGGATTGTCGTGTGAATCACGGATAATAAACAAAGATTTGTGACAGAATGGATCTGTGCGGGCGGTCAGAACGGGAAGATCAGAGGAGGCATTCAAAATGTTGGCAAAGCAGCAGTATGGTTGGGATGGTTATCAGGAGACACAGGCGGAACCGCAGGTGAAACCGCAAAATAAAATTCAGACGAAACCCAACGTGCGTCTGCGTTCACAGTGTTTTACTCTCATCGTGATTGCGGTGGTGATGGGTATGCTGGCGGCTGTACAAAGCGCTGCGGTGGCGAAAGCAGGCTACGGCCTTGTACAGATAAAAGCGAATGTTTCCCGGGTGGAAAAAGAGAATGAACTGTTGCGGCTGGAAGTGGCCCGCCTCAAGTCGCCGCAACGAATTGAGACAATTGCCGTAAGGCAATTAGGAATGGTTACGCCGCAAAAAGCCTATTACGCGGCTGCGGCCACCACGGCGCCGGCAACGGCGGCGAACGCTGTCAACAGTTCCGTTATTACACGGGTGGTTAATGCGCCAACCTTGACGGATAAACTGACCAGCCTGTTGGCGATGAATGGTGAGGGAGCAGCAACAGCGGTACGATAAAAGAGAAACGCGCGCATTGGATAAAATGCACGTTTTAAGCAGCCCTATGGCTGCTTTTTCGGCATATTATAAAGTTTGCGGCGATAATGTCGAAGAGGAATTCGGGAAAAATGCGTCGAATATTATAATGCCATTATTTCGTGTGAGCGGCAACGTTGTGACGAAAATACAGGCGGGAGGAAGAAATGACGAAATGTTTGCAAGAACTGACGGCGCTGTTGCCGCAGGCAACAATATCGGGAGAACTTTCAGTTACCGTGACATCCGTTACCGCAGACTCGCGGCAAGCTGTTCCGGGAACTTTATTTATTTGTCTGGCCGGTAGCCATGTTGACGGGCATGACCACGCCGCCGGAGCGGTGGCCAGCGGGGCTGTGGCGGTACTGGCGGAACGAGAGTTGAATATTGAAGGGGCCACGGTGATCACGGTTCCTGATACCCGGGCAGCCATGCAGCTTTTGGCGCCCGCATTTTTTGACTATCCGGCGAGGCGGCTGCGGATGATTGGCGTAACGGGAACCAACGGAAAAACGACGATTACGTATTTGATTCGGGCCATTTTGCGGCAGGCCGGTTTCCGGGTCGGCCTGCTGGGTACCATTCAAAACATGATTGACGAAGAGGCCATCCCGGTAAAAAATACTACGCCGGATGTAGTGGATCTACAGTCGACATTGGCGGAAATGCAGCAACGCGGGATAGAATATGTGGTCATGGAAGTGTCCTCCCACGCGCTGGCTCTCAATCGGGTGGCCGGCTGCGAATTTGATGTCGGCGTGTTTACCAACCTGACCAGGGATCATTTGGACTTTCATGAAACCTTTGACAACTATGCGACTGCTAAAACGGAATTGTTTCGAATGTTGGGACGTAATGGCGCGATAAAACCGCGCAAGGCCGCTATAATCAATCGGGATGATCCGGCAGGGATTTTGATGCAGCAGGCGGCAGCCTGTCCCGTAATTACCTATGGCATTGACGGACGGTGGGACATAACGGCGAAGGATTTGCGAATCGAAGCCGATGGTGTGAACTGTACGTTGACGGGACTGTACGGTGAAATACCGTTGCAATTAAGTATTACCGGCAAGTTTAATGTGTATAATGTGCTGGCGGCTGTGGGCGCCGCCCGGGCGGAAGGGATCGGGCTGCCGGACATTATCACGGCGCTGCAGTCGTTCGGTAGCGTGGATGGCCGTTTTGAACTGGTCCGGGAAGGACAGCCCTATACCGTGGTTGTGGATTACTCGCACACTCCTGACAGTTTGGAGAATGCGCTGAAAACAGCGGCGGAATTTATTTCGGGAAAAATCATTGCGGTATTTGGCTGCGGCGGCGACCGGGACCGGACCAAACGGCCGATTATGGGCCGTGTGGCGGCGGAACATGCGGATATTGTGCTGGCAACCTCCGACAATCCCCGCTCCGAAAAACCGGAGCAGATTTTAACGGAGGTGGAAGTCGGCATCCGGGCCGCTATGGCGGACGGTTGTCGGGCGCAGCAATACGAAGTCATTGAGGATCGCCGTCAGGCTATTGTCCGGGCCATCGGGATGGCTCAGGCCGGGGATTTGGTCATGATTGCCGGTAAAGGACATGAAACGTATCAGATTTTACACGACAAGACCATACATTTTGACGACCGGGAAGTGGCCCGAGAAACCATCAGGAGGATGAGATGATGGCTGAATTTACGATTCGTGAAATTTGTAAAGCGACCGGAGCCCAGGTTATACAGGAAAGCGCCAAGGTATTTCATGAAGTGTCCACCGATACGCGGACATTGCAACCGGGGCAGCTGTTTGTGGCATTAACCGGTGATAACTTTGACGGGCATCATTTTATCGCGCTTGCGGCGGAAAAGGGTGCTGCCGGTGCAGTGCTTAGCCGGGAAATTTCGGAAGTCCCTCCGGGAATCACGGTATTTATCGTGAAAAATACGTTGGAGGCGTTACAAAGTTTAGCACGCTTTCACCGGCAACGTTTTGACATTCCGGTGATCGCCGTGACCGGATCCAACGGTAAGACAACCACTAAAGATATGCTGGCGGCAGCGTTGTCCAGCCGGTTTCATGTACTGAAGACAGAAGGAAATTTCAACAATGAAATCGGTTTGCCGCTGACGCTGCTCCGTTTAACAAAAGAACATGGCGCCGCCGTGGTGGAAATGGGAATGCGGGCACTGGGCGAGATCCGCGAATTGGTGGGTATTGCTTTGCCCAACGTGGCCGTGGTGACGAATGTGGGTGAAACTCATATGGAACTGCTGGGTTCGCTGGAGAATGTGGCCTCTGCCAAGGGTGAGCTGGTGGAAGGCATCGGTGAGAACGGTTTGACAGCACTCAATGCAGATGATGCCAACGTTCGGGCGATGGGAAAGAAAAGCCGGGGCCAGGTCGTTTATTATGGTTTTGGGCCGGAAGCGTTTGTGCGGGCAGAAAATGTACGGACCCGGTCGCAGGAAAACCAAACGGTTACTACTTTTGACTGTCGCAGTCCGAGGGGAATGTTCCCTGTGGAATTGCCGGCGGCCGGAAAGCATAATGTGTATAATGTACTGGCGGCTATTGTTATTGCCTGGGAATTGGGCCTGTCGCCCCAAGAAATTCAACAGGGAATTCATAGCTTTGTTCCCAGTGCCATGCGATTGAGCGTGTTGCGCCGGGGACGTTACACGATTGTCAACGATGCCTATAACGCCAGCCCCATGTCGATGGCGGCGGCGCTGGAGACATTGCAGGATCTGAGCTCGGGGAGGAAAGTGGCGGTATTGGGCGATATGCTGGAATTAGGCCCGGTAGCCGTGGAAGCCCATCGGCGCATTGGCCGGCAGGCAGCCAATTGCGGCGTGGAAGTAGTGATCACCGTCGGGACTCTGGCCGGACATATTGCTGACGCTGCGGCGGAGGCCGGTGTGATTCACACAATGGCCTGCGATACGCATGAGCAGGCGGTACGGGAACTGGAGCGCCGCGTTCAACCGGGAGATACTATTTTGATTAAAGGGTCCCGGGGAATGGCCATGGAAAAAATACTGGATCTGTTCGAGGGTTGACAGGAGGAGCCACATGCAGGAATTATTGATGGCTGCCGGAATTTCAGCCGGGATTGCCTTAGCGGCGGGGCCCGTACTGATTCCGTTTTTGCGGCGTTTGAAATTTGGACAAAGCATTCGCCAGGAAGGGCCGCAGAGTCACCTGGTCAAGGCGGGAACACCCACCATGGGTGGGTTGATTATGGTTTTGGCGCTGGCGTTATCTACACTGCTGTTTAGCCGCAGCATGGAAATCTGGGTGGCTTTGTTTGTAACCTTGGGATATGGTCTGATTGGCTTCTGGGATGATTTTATCAAGGTCGTGCTGAAACGCAATCTGGGTTTGAAAGCCCGGGAAAAATTATTGGCCCAGGTGGTGATTGCGGCGGGTCTGGCTTATTTTTCCGCAGTATATATGAACCGGGGTACGGATCTTTGGATTCCGTTTTGGGGGCAAAACTTTGATTTGGGCCTGGGATACTATGGGCTGATCTTTTTGGTGCTGGTGGGCACGACTAACGGGGTCAATTTAACCGATGGACTGGATGGCCTGGCCGCCGGGGTCACCACGGTGGCGGCGGTAGCATATGCCGTGATTGCGTCCATGTTTTTAAAACCGGATCTGGCTATTTTTTGTGCGGCCTTGGCAGGCGCCTGCGTCGGGTTTTTGAAATATAATGCTTATCCGGCGAAAATTTTCATGGGTGATACTGGTTCGCTGGCTTTGGGCGGTGCGTTGGCGGCAGTGGCGGTAATGACGAAAACGGAGTTGCTGTTAATGGTGGTCGGCGGGATTTATGTGATTGAAACTTTGTCGGTGGCGATTCAAGTGGCGTCATTTAAGTCCACGGGACGAAGAGTGTTTCGCATGGCTCCCATCCATCATCATTTTGAATTATCGGGCTGGTCGGAACAAAAAGTGGTGGCAGTTTTTTGGCTGGCTGCCGCAGTGTTTGCGCTGTTGGCCCTGGGTATTTTAGCATTGAGTCGTACAGGAGGGATATGATTTCATGAAACAGGAAGCATTTCAGGGAAAAGGAATTTTGGTCATTGGCGCCGGTATTAGCGGTGTCGCTGCTGCCGGGATTTTACAGCGACTGGGGGCAACGGTTACACTCAGTGACAGTAACCCGCAAGAAAAAATAAAACAGGATCTGTCCGGATTGCGGCAGGACGGAGTCACGTTGGCTTTTGGCCATCAGGGCGATGAGTTGTTGAAAGGAATCGATATTTTGGTTTTATCGCCGGGTGTATCGATTGAAATTCCGTTAGTCAGTGCGGCGCGGGAACGGGGAATCGAAGTGGTCAGCGAGATCGAAGTGGCTTATCGGCTTTGTAAGGCCCCTATTGCTGCGGTGACCGGAACCAATGGAAAGACGACGACGACGACGCTAATTGGTGAGATGTTCAAAACCACCGGCCGGCCGGTGGCGGTAGGAGGCAACATTGGTGCCGCCTTGTCGCAGGAGATTATGGACATCTCTGAGCAGGGGCTGGTGATCGCGGAAATTTCCAGTTTTCAGCTCGAAGGCGCGGTTCATTTTAAACCGCATATTGCTGCCATTCTCAATGTGACGCCGGACCATATGGACCGGCATCACTCACTGGAAAACTATCGGGCGGTAAAAGAGAAGATATTTGCCCGCCAGACGGCGGCGGATTATACGCTGCTGAACTATGATGATCCGGTGGTGAGGGAAATTGCGGCCCGGGTTCCGTCCCGGACGGTGTTTTTCAGCCGGCAGCAGGAACTGGAGCAGGGCGTTTTTGTTAAAGACGGCGTTTTATGGATTCGCTGGGAAGGTAAGCAGATCAACGTGTGTCCGGTTGCGGATATTCAGATCAAAGGGTCCCATAACGTGGAAAATGCGCTGGCAGCCTGCGGGGTCGCCTATTTTTCCGGTGTGAAACCGCAGGATATGGCCCGTGTTTTACGGGAATTTCCCGGCGTGGAGCATCGCATTGAACCGGTGGCAACGATTGACGGGGTAGGCTATTTCAACGACTCCAAGGCCACGAATCCGGAGTCTTCAATTAAGGCGCTGGATGCTTTTGACGATGGACAAATTTTGCTCATTGCCGGGGGACGGGATAAAAAAACCGATTTGACCGAGTTTATGCAACTGGCGCACCGGAAAGTGGCGCAATTGATTTTGCTGGGTGAGGCGGCCGAACGGTTTGCGGTGGCGGCGACAGAACAGAAAGTGGCTGGGATTCAACAGGTTGCATCAATGGCGGAAGGGGTGGAACTGGGACGCCGTCTGGCTAAGCCGGGGCAAGTGGTTTTGTTGTCACCGGCCTGCGCCAGCTATGATATGTTTGACAATTACGAGCAACGGGGCCGGGCCTTCAAGGACTTGGTGAGACGGCTATGAGAATCATCCTTTCCGGCGGCGGTACTGGCGGACACATTTATCCGGCGGTGACCATCGGCCGGGAAATTGCCGGGATGGCAACCGGTTGTGAATTTCTGTTCATCGGCACAAAGCAGGGGTTAGAAGCGGATATCATTCCCCGGGAAGGCTTTCCGTTTGCCACGATTGAAGTCCGGGGGCTGGAGCGGCGGCTATTATCATGGAATAACCTGCGGACGTTGGGAGTTACCGCGACCGGTCTGTGGCGTGCGGCGCAGATGATACGCCGATTCCGGCCGCAATTGGTGATCGGCACCGGCGGATATGTCTGCGGCCCGGTATTGCTGGCTGCCAGCCTGCTGGGAGTTTCCACGCTCATCCAGGAACAAAACGTGATTCCCGGAATCACCAATAAACTGTTATCCCGGGTTGTCGACCGCATCGCGGTGGGGTATGAGGAAGCCCGACAGTATTTTCCTGCCAGGGTAAGGGGGAAAATTGTAGCCACCGGAAATCCGGTGCGACCGGAATTTTTGGCAGCGTCGCGTCAGGAAGGACTGGCAGATTTGCAGCTGGATCCGGGGAAGATGACTCTGCTGGTAGTGGGCGGGAGTCGGGGAGCGCAAAGTATTAACCGGGCCATGGTCGATGTGCATCGGCATTTTGCCGGTAACACTCAACTGCAAATCTTGCATGTCACCGGTAAGAACGAGTATAATAGCATAGTCGAGGCCGTGCAGGCCAGGGGCGTGGATATAGCTGCTGCCGGCAACCTCCGTATAGAGCCTTATTTATACAATATGCCGCAGGCTTTGTCTGCGGCTGATCTTGCCATATTTCGGTCGGGCGCCGTCGGTTTGGCGGAACTGACCGTCCGGGGAGTTCCTGCGATCCTAATTCCCTACCCCCATGCCGCGGAAAATCATCAGGAGCATAATGCCCGGGCGGTGGAAGCAAGAGGCGCGGCCCGGGTTATTCGTGACCGGGATTTGTCAGGGACCGTGTTATGTGAGGCGATTACCACGCTGGTATATCATCCGGAACAGTTGCAGGCAATGGCCCGGGCCAGTAAAAATCTGGGACGGCCGGAAGCGGCCAGGGATATTGCCCGTGAGGCATTGGCTTTGGTGGACAGGTAAGTACAGGGAAAAGGCCGATAGGACTATGATACCTGCCAGTAGGCGGTCAAGGAGCAAAGGAGCGAAAAATTGTTGAACACGATACAAAAAATTCATTTTGTTGGAATCGGCGGCGCAGGAATGAGTGCGATTGCCAAAGTAATGGCTGCTCAGGGCTATCAGGTTTCCGGTTCGGATATCAGCCCTTCGGATATGTTGAATAAGCTCCAAAAGGATGGAGTGCGGATTTATGTGGGACATCACCGGGACAACCTGGGAGACGACTGTCAGGCCATTGTGGTGTCGACGGCTATTCCGGAGACGAATCCGGAGGTGCAGGCGGCCCGGGAGCGGAGCTTGCCCGTGTATCACCGTTCCGATGTAGTGGCGTACCTGATGGAGAGTCGCCAGGGTATTGCTGTAGCCGGGGCCCACGGAAAAACCACGACCACTTCGATGCTGGCGCTGGTACTGGAGAAAGCGGGCGTGGATCCTACGGTACTGATTGGTGGAGAACTGGAGTTTTTGGGCGGAAACGCTAAATTGGGCGCTAGTTCTTATTTAGTAGCGGAAGCAGATGAAAGTGATGGTTCCTTTGTTAAATTTTCTCCGCAGATGGCCATAGTGACGAATATTGAAAATGATCATATGGACTATTACCATACGATGGATAATGTATTAAAGGCGTTCCGGCAATTTTTGGGTAAATTGCCACCGACCGGTGTGGCGGTCCTTTGCTTCGACAACGGCCACATCCGGGATATTGCCGAAAATTTGGATCGCCGCTATATTTCCTATGCGCTGGGCCGGGATGCCGATTACATGGCGAAGGAAATTCATCCCCAGGGCGCATTTACAATGTTTGACGTGTACCAACGGGAACAACGGCTGGGGACAGTGAAGTTGAGCGTGCCGGGACGTCATAATGTCAGTAATTCCTTAGCTGTTATTGCTGTCGGCTTGGAGATGGGACTAGAGTTTTCAAAAATCACCGAGGGTCTGGCCGTTTTTCAGGGAGCGAAGCGGCGCTTTCAGACCAAAGGCAAGATTAATGGCGTATGGGTGGTGGATGATTACGCCCATCATCCCACTGAAATTGCCACCACGCTGGAAGCTGCCCTTCAAACAACGCCGAAACGTTTGATCTGTGTTTTTCAACCGCATCGTTATTCCCGGACGTCATTGTTGCGCCAGGAATTTGGCGGAGCTTTTAAGGCAGCGGATCAGTTGGTGCTGACCGATATTTATCCGGCCGGGGAAGCGCCGATACCGGGAATTGACGGCGAAACCATAAAAAACGAAGTGGTACAGCAATCGGGGCAACCGGTGACTTATGTGCAGGACCGCAATCAACTGGCCCGCTATCTGGCGGACGTGGTAGAGCCGGGAGATCTGGTAATTACCATGGGGGCAGGGAACATATATCAGGCCGGAGAACAACTGGTCGAAAAACTGGAAGCAAAAACAAATCGAAAGTAAAGTCATAGGGGATGGGGGGAGAAAAAGTCATGAAGCAGCGAAAGATAGCCGTGGTCATGGGTGGGCCGTCGGCAGAACGGGAAGTATCCCTGAATACCGGCCAGGCGATTGTCGGGGCATTGCAAGAAAAAGGGTATAATGCCATCGGGATTGATTTGGATCCGCCCCGTTTGGCCCAGCAACTGCAGGAACAAAACGTTCAGGTGGTTTTTAACGCAATCCATGGCCGCTTTGGTGAGGATGGTCTGATGCAGGGAATGTTGGAAATGCTGGGAATCCCTTATACTGGTTCCGGAGTTTTGGCCAGCGCCATGGCGATGGATAAAGCGGTTTCCAAACGATTGTTTCAGGCAGCCGGCATCCCGACACCGCGCTCGGTGGTGTATAGCCAAGCGGACCGGAAACGGGATTTGTTGGCGGAAATTCTGGAAGAATTTCGACTGCCGGTGGTGATCAAAGCCGCCACGCAGGGATCCACCATTGGTGTGGTGATTGTTGAACAGGCGGGCGGCGTAAACCAGGCTGTTGAGGAAGCGTTCCGGTATAGCGACCATATCGTTGTGGAAGAATTCATCAAAGGCCGGGAATTGACGGTGGCCGTTTTGGGGAATGAGTCACCACAGGCGCTGCCGGTCATTGAGATTGTACCGCATTCCGGCTGCTATGATTACCATTCAAAGTATACCAAAGGTGCTACCGAATATATTGTGCCGGCCGTTTTGCCGCCGGAAATTACCCAGGCGGTGCAGCAAGTTTCGCTGAAAGTATTTCGACTGTTGGGATGTAAAGGAATTGGCCGGGTGGACATCATGCTGGATGAAAAACAGCGGTATTATGTTTTGGAAATTAATACAATCCCGGGAATGACGGCCACCAGTCTGGTACCTAAGGCTGCTGCGGCCCAGGGTGTTTCGTTCGGAGAGCTTTGTGAGCGGATTTTACTGACAGCGATATAAGTAAGGCTACGGGGCTGTGTGAGGACTTATAAAAAAGTTTTCCGCAGCTCCGCTTTTAGCTCAGCGAAAGATTATAAAACGGTTTTTTAAAAAAATATATCTGTCACAGTGCGTGCTTTTCTAGGACTTTTTGACCATTTTTTTGATCTTGGCTTCTTTCGGGTGCAATTGATGGTAAAGCAGGAAAAGAAGTTGTATAATGATTTGCAGAACCTGTGATGCAGGAGTGAAATAAGGGAATGCAAACTTCTTTGCGTGTGAAAGCGGCACGCCGTCGCCGGATCTGGCTGGGTTTCCTGGGAATGGTTGTGGCGGCCGGATTGGTAGTCGGCTTTTTGTATGTCAATTCTTCCGTGTTTTTTGTCGGTGAAATTTTGGTAGAGGGGAATAAATATATAACGGCAGAAGATGTGTATCAGGTGGCAGGAATACCGGAAACGGTGAATATTTTCCGACTGAACGTGACTAATGTGAAGACCCAGTTGCTGGGTGATTTGCGAATTGCGGAAGCGGAGGTTTCACGCCGCTTTCCGGCGACGATCGTTATTAAGGTTAAAGAGCGGTTGCCGGTAGCAGTAGTGGGAGTCCCCTACGGTTTTGCGGAAATTGACAGACGGGGAGTCGTGTTGTCGGTTTCTAAAAACCTGAAACGGATGCAGGTTCCAATGATTACCGGGATTCAGGCCGGAAATGTGTATGTGGCGGACCGGATAAATGACCCGTTGCTTGACACGGTACTGGATTATTTGTCGGCGTTGGAAGAACCGACGCTGAACCAGCTCTCGGAGATTAATGTCCGATCGGTCAATGAGATGGTGGCATATTCGTTAGACTCCGTTGTTTTGCGATTGGGCAATGGCGAGCGCATGCAGGAAAAAGCACAGCTTACCGCGTCTATTTTACAGGAAATGAAAACGAAGAAGATGAAGGTGGAATACATTGATTTAAGTTATGTACCGCCAATCATCAAAATGCGATAAGTCATTGGTAAATGGCAATACTTGCTATAGCAGAATGGGCCACCATAAAAACATTCCGGTGTTTTTGTAAGGTAAGTAGGTATCATTATTGGAAGGAGACGATATTTTGGTTCCCATTAAACAGGGACAAGCGGCTATTGCGTTGGTGTGCGTGGTGCTGGGATTCATGCTGGCAGTCCAATTCCGGACGACGCAGGATATTCGTTCCAGTGTGCCGTTTCAACGCATTGAGGATTTGTCCCAGCGATTGAGTCAGACTGAGAAAGAAAAAGAGGCCTTGCTGAAACAGGTGGAGGAGCTGCGACGTACATCCGGGGTTGACGCAATTTCCCGGGAAATTGAACTCGTAAAAATGGCGGCCGGCGTGCTGGCGCTGGAAGGACCGGGAATCATTGTTACCATTGATGACAGTAAGCGTCCTTCAAAAATTGGAGAGAATCCGAACTTATATTTAATTCATGACGAAGACATCTTAAAAGTAGTGAATGAATTGAAAGCGGCAGGCGCAGAGGCGTTATCCATTAACGAACAACGTTTGATTGCCAGTTCAGAAATCCGCTGTGCGGGGCCGACACTGTCGGTGAATAACACCCGTTACTCGCCGCCCTATGACTTACGCGCCATTGGTGATCCGCAAACGTTGGAAAATGCGCTGAAAATGCGGGGGGGCGTTGTGGAAACGCTGCAGTTTTGGGGAATCCAGGTGACGATAAAAAAGCAAGAGCTCGTCAAAGTACCGGGATACAAAGGGGCTTTCCGGTTTGAACTTGGCAAGCCTGTCAAGGAGGGTAACTGATCATGACGTTGCCGATTACCGGGTTAGCGATTGGTATTTTACTGGGAAGCATTTTTCCACTGACGATCCCTTTGGAATATGCAAAATTTATGTCAGTGGCTTTGCTGGCATCATTGGATTCCGTCTTTGGCGGTTTACGGGCGGGAATGGAAGAAAAATTTGATAATACGGTATTTATTACCGGCTTTTTTACCAACGCGCTATTGGCGGCAGGGCTGGTGTACGTGGGTGACCGCTTGGGACTGGACTTGTATTATGTGGCATTACTTACATTTGGGTTGAGGGTGTTTCAAAATTTAGCCATTATTCGTCGCTACTTTTTGCGGAAATGACGGATGCTGGATGACGCATTTCGTGTGATGCCGGCATTAATATATGGATTATGAATAGCAAATTATGAAAATCACTGCTTTTTTCAGTTAAAATGAAGGAATAACACTATTTTTGTGGAACAAGTAATTGTTATAGTGAATACAAATTGCTCTAGTGAGGGAGCCCGATGGAAAAAAGGCGTATTATTGGAGTGGATATTGGCTCGGAAGCCGTGAAAGTACTGATGGGCACCACGGAGAATAGTGGTCAAGTCAATATTTTTGCCAGCGGATCGGCGCCGACGATGGGTTTTTTAAAAGGACGCATCGTGGATGCCGGTGCGTTGGCTTACGCCGTTAAGCAGGCGATTGACTGTGTCTCTGTTTCCGAAGGGATAAGGTCAGATGACTGCGTTTTCATAGGCGTTAGCGGAGACCTGCTAAAAGTCCGGGATGAGCTTGTTGGAGGAGATATATTGGATGCACCTCCGGAGGACTGGGAGCAGCTCTGCCGGGAAAAGGTGCTGGCGGCTTCTGACGCATCGGAAAGAATTTTGCATACATTGCCCCGGAGCATTTCCGCTTGGCCGGATACCGCTGAGCTGGATTCCGAACCGGTATCGACGTCGCCGCAGGTCCGTGTCCATGTGGTGAGCAGCGAGGCATTGGTTATGGAATCTTTTCAAACCGCGTTGCAGAATGTGGGTATCCATGTGGATGGGCTGGTAGCGAATCCGGTGGTGGGAGTGTTGCAGCTTTTTGATGGTGTTAGCCGTTCCGAACCGCTTCGTTACTTGTTTCTTGATGTGGGTGCAGGGACCGTTGATTGGGCGGTTTATGACCGCACTGTTCTGGCATCGGGGAGTTTACCGGTGGGAGGAGAGTACATCACGCGGGACATCATGCAGGGGATTGGCGTCAGCCGCCTCCATGCGGAAGAAATTAAGCGTTATTATGCCCGCTTGGATCGGCAGTGTTACGGGCAGAATGTTTTATTGGACTGTAACGATTATGGCACGGTTGACAAGAATGTCCCGTTTGACTTTTTATACGATATCGTGGAAAGCCGGGTGGAAGAGATTGTTCAGCTGATGGAGGAACACCTGATGGAGAATTTACCGGAAGGTGTGCCCGGGAAAATGGATCAAGTGTTTATGTCCGGCGGTTGCAGTGCGCTACCGGGTATGAGTCAGCAGCTTGAACAAGTTTTTGCCGCTCCGGTACAGGTGGTCCAGCCCCGGCGAACCGGGATGGAATACGCACGGCCGGACTATATGGCCTGCGTTGGTATTCTTCAGCACGCCGCGGCCCACTTGCCGGCAAGAAAAGACGATAGCGGTGGCCGGTGGGGTTCGATGGTGCGGCACATGCGAAAATTATTAGGCAATTGATAGCCAGGGATGGCATGATTTTTGAAATGGGGAGGAGCGTTTATCCATGCTTGAATTTGATATGGATCTGGAACAGTTTGCAGCAATAAAGGTGATTGGTGTAGGTGGCGGTGGCAACAACGCAGTAAACCGGATGATTGGCGCCGGTTTACAAGGGGTGGATTTTATCTCGGTCAATACCGATGCCCAGGCATTGCTGCTGTCCCAGGCCTCCTATCGTATCCAAATTGGTGAGAAACTGACCAAAGGACTCGGGGCAGGTGCTAATCCTGAAATTGGTGAAAAAGCGGCTCAGGAGAGCCGGGAAGATATTTTAAAAGCATTGCGTGGCTCGGATATGGTCTTCATTACCGCCGGTATGGGGGGGGGCACCGGTACCGGGGCCGCTCCGATTGTTGCCGAGTGCGCCAAAGAAGTAGGTGCATTGACGGTAGGCGTGGTAACCAAACCGTTTACCTTTGAAGGTCGCCGCCGCCAAACGCAGGCGGAACGTGGAATTGCCCGATTGAAGGAAAAAGTGGATACATTGATCACCATCCCCAATGACCGGTTGTTGCAAGTAGTGGATAAACGGACTTCAATTGTTGATGCGTTCCGCATTGTTGATGACGTATTACGGCAAGGCGTTCAGGGTATTTCCGATCTGATTGCCGTCCCGGCGCTGATCAACCTGGATTTTGCGGATGTGAAAACAATTATGAGTGATGCCGGCTCAGCCTTGATGGGAATTGGCTTTGGCACTGGGGATAACCGGGCAGTGGCTGCGGTAGAGGCCGCCATCAAGAGTCCGCTTTTGGAAATGTCTATCGACGGCGCCAAGGGCGTATTACTGAACTTTACCGGTGGTCCCAGCACCACATTGTTTGAAGTCAACGAAGCGGCGGATATTATTGCCAAGGCGGCGGATCCCGAGGCAACCATTATTTTTGGTTCTACGATTGATGAAAAGTTCGAAGATCAGGTTCGGGTTACTGTGATTGCTACCGGGTTTGATCCGCGACCGCTTAAAATCATGGAGGATGGCCAGACTGCGGAGGCACCGGTGATTGAACCGTTTAAAGGCCGTGATTTGGATATCCCTGCCTGGATGCGTAAATCATAAAGCACCTACGGGAAGGCAAACCTTGCATTGGCAGATGCAGGAAAAATACGTAAACATGTAAATTATGTGCGTTGTCAACTACTATCAAAAAACACACAGTAACGCCAACGGCGTGCCTGTGTGTTTTTTTGTGCACGCATACTAAGGCTGCGCTTCAAAAAAATATTTTGTTAATTTGCGAATTTTTTAAAGATGCCGGCAGGAGTTTTTTGAGCGACAGCGAAATATATATT
>DATMYQ010000234.1:0-2266 GCA_035560935.1 Patescibacteria group bacterium
CCCTGCGGGGTGCTTTTTTCCTGCGTGAGAGACAGCCTTCGTGTCTTGAATAAACTTTTGCGTATGCTGTGAATTTCAGTGCTTCCCTAAAAGAGGAATGCCGTGAAAAATCGCGAATAACTTCGAAACGGAATGCGATTAGTAAAATAACTGCCGGATAGGGGGATGCAAAGATGCAAGTGACGCGGACAGCGGTGATTCGCCATGGTAAGGGGTTGCATGCCCGGGTCATCGCCATGATTGTGCAAAAGGCACATGAACTGCAGGAGCGTCACCGGACGGCCCTGTTTCTCTCCTGTCGACGGCGGGAGCATGTGCCGGCGACGAACCTGATGGCGTTGGTGGCGTTAAGCATACGCCAGGGAGAACAGGTGCAGGTCAGTGCCGACGGAGCGGCGGCGCTGGAAGCGGTAGAAGAAATGGTACGTTTTCTGGAAAGTGATTTTTCCATGGAAGATGACACCATCATCAGCCAGTTGGACAAGGTGATTCATGACAGTGCTATTACCGCCGAACAGGTTTTCAGCAGCATGGCTAACGGCCTGGTGGTGACAGACCGCAACGACATGATTACCGTCTTTAATCCAGCGGCGGAACGGATTACCGGCGTGCCGGCGGCAAAAGCGCTGGGGCAGCCGGCGATGAATATCCTGCCGGGATCGCGGCTGCATATAGTGACCCGGGAACAGATGCCGGAGCTGGGCCGCCACCAGGTATTGGGCAATTCAGTGATTATCACTAACCGGACGCCCATTGTGGCGGACGGCGAAGTGCAGGGCGCGGTGGCCATTTTTGAAGATATTTCTTCGTTGGAGAAAATAACCGGTGAACTAAAAGAAATCAAAGAGTTGAAAGAAAGGTTGCAACTGGTGCTGGAATCGGTTCAGGACGGCATTTGTGTCGCGGATTCGCACGGCATCATCACCTATGTTAATCCCGCCTATCTGCGGATTGTGGAACAGAGCCGGGAGGAATTAATCGGCCGTAATATTGGCGAATTGTCGCCGGCCGGTGCCCGCAACCGGGCGTTGGCATCCGGCCAGCCGGTGTTGGGCCATATCAGCCGCAAAGGTGACAACGTGACCATTGTAGCTAACGTCAACCCGATCATTGTCGACGGTGAAGTCGCCGGCGTGGTGTCGGTGGTGAAAAATGTCACCGAATTACATAGTTTGATGCATAAGCTGAACCAGACGGCAGCCAAAGCGGAATATTTTGAGCAGGAATTGCTACGCACCAAGAAACCGGACAAGGCTTTTGAAACCTTTATCGGTCGCAGCGGCAAAGTGCGGGATGCGCTGGCTGTGGCCGCCAAGGCCGCCGCTGTGACGGCTACGGTACTGATCCGGGGAGAAAGCGGTACCGGTAAGGAACTGGTAGCAGAAGGTATCCATTTTGCCAGCCGGTGTTCAGCGGGACCGTTTATCCGGGTGAACTGTGCTGCTATTCCCCCCAATTTGTTGGAGAGCGAACTGTTTGGTCACGAAAAAGGAGCATTTACCGGTGCACTGCGCCGGAAACCGGGAAAGTTTGAACTGGCGCATAAAGGAACTATTTTTCTCGATGAAATCGGTGAGATGCCAAAAGATATGCAGGTCAAGCTACTCAGGGTGCTGCAGCAGAAGGAATTTTCCCGGGTGGGCGGCGAGGACCAGATCAAGGTTGACGTGCGGATTATTGCCGCGACGAACCGGAATCTGGAAGACATGGTGGAGCAAGGGGAATTTAGGGAAGATTTGTACTACCGGCTGAATGTGATTTCATTATTGCTGCCGCCGCTGCGGGAACGTCGTGAAGATATCCCTTTGCTGCTGGAACATTTTTTGGGTAAAACCTGCCGGGAAGCAGGGCGGGAAATCAGCGGCTTCGCCCGTGAGGCCATGGAAGCGCTAATGCAATATAATTGGCCGGGAAATGTCCGGGAATTGGAAAATATGGTGGAACGCCTGGTGGCCCTGACGGACCGGCCACAGTTGGAATGGGAAGAATTGCCGGCGTATCTGCGGACCGCGTCGCCGCTGACGGCAGCAGACTCTCCGGTAGTGACGCTGCCGGATGAGGGCGAAGATGTGCTGAAGTGGGAAGAATATGAAAAACGAATCATCCAGAAAGCGTTGAAACGCTACGGCAGTTTTAATGCTGCCGGCAAAGCGCTGGGACTGACCCACAAGACCATTGGGGCAAAAGCGCAAAAATATGGATTGAGCAAAACGATTGTCTGGCAGACACCGGAAGTGTGATAAAAAAGATCTAAACTGATAAAAAG
>DATMYQ010000235.1:0-7887 GCA_035560935.1 Patescibacteria group bacterium
TTTGTTTATCCTTCTTCCCACCAAAAATTTAACCCAAGCTCATTCGTTTTTTATATGATAAAATTATATCCTTTGATTTAAGGCAGTCCTTCCTGCGAGTCTCCCTACAGTTCATTAATTTTTCAGAGCGCGGTTTCCTCTGCCCTTGGCATATCAGCAACTCCACCACACTAGATACACTATTTAACAAATAATCTCAAACTCCTGTCTTGGCGGTTTTAAAATAAACGCTGGCGGCCAGCGCTGCGCAGAACCATGTAAACGGAAAAGATCAATTGGACAAAGCAAATAAGACTAAACGCCTGCAGAGTCATTTGACGCACCACCGGCGCAGCAACCCCAAGGTTTCATTAACACTTAAAAAGTTGTACTCTTTGCTACTGCGCAAAAGCAAGAGACGACTTTCGCTTTTTCCGCCAAAACCAACTCTCTTTTTCCTTTACGTGTTGCTTTACTTTTTAATAAAAATGCTGCCCATTTTTTGCAGCAAACAATTGCTGCTGTCTAATCCGACTACCGCAATATCATGGAAACTATCTCCTTGGGTGGGGTAAAGATTATCGTTGCCGGTTCCGCCGTAAATAGTGTCACCCGCAGCGTCGATATAAAAGTCGTCACTCTCTTCCGTCCCCTGAATAATTGTATTATCAAATGATCACATCATAATTGGGCATTACTAAACCCTGCCTATTGCCTTTTTGCGTTCCAGGCGGACTGCCGTCGTCATCCTAATCCTGGTGACTTCCGGCCTGTAACGCAATTTTTTTCTGACTGTTAAAAACTCTGCTGCCGCCAACTCCGAGCGGAGTCTATTGGCGGCAACCTTCCCAAAATACATTATAGGTTTTTCCGGCAACTTTTGTAAAGTATACGATCGTATAGTTTACAATCCCGTTAGCTCGTGCCCCATCTATTTTCCCCGTCCAAAACAATTGTGTGATATAGGTTCATTATTACCTCACTGTAGAATAAATTCCAGTATCAATTCTAAAAGAAAAAACCCGCAAAAATTGCAGGTTTCCATCATTTCTATGGCTATTCCGGATTGAGATAACGCCAACGAACCGCCGCATCTAAAAACAACGTATGTACGTTTAGTAGCTGGCAAACAACTGCACTCCGTAGAGGCTTCCGTCAGCTTTGGCCGCTAAGCCCACTCCCACATGAGTATACCCGGAGTTGAGAATATTGGCGCGGTGTCCAGGGCTTTCCATCCAGGCCGATTCCAGTTTTTCAACGGAACGGTTGTCGCCGATATTTTCACCGGCTAACCGGAAAGTAATTCCATTCGCCTTGAGGCGGTCAAAAGGAGATTGTCCCTGCAGGTTGGTATGGCTGAAATAACCGCGTGCCATCATATCCGCCGCGTGCTTTCTCGCCACCTGCGTCAGCCTTGAATCCGGTGCAAGCGCCGCCAGTCCGTTCTTAGCCCGGTCGCGATTCAATAAATCGATGGCGGTCGACTCCGCCTGAGTGATGTCGACGCCCTGACTCCGGGGTTTTTCCGCTTCGCCCCAGGAAACATCCGCGGCATTCTCGTTAATATCGATTTTGTAAAAGGTAACGACGCGGCGGTTGGACCCCTCGGGACACTGCTGCCGGTCATAGTATTGGAAAGAGTTGCTGATGACCGTACGGGTAATATGCGGTGTGGCATCGCCGCCGCACAGGATCTGGTCGCCCGCCTTTGCATGCAGGTAAAAATGCTTGCCGCCGTTGGATTTACTAAAGTTAAAGGTTTTGGAGGAACCGGCGGGAACACTGTACCAGCCGCTGCAGGACCATTTCTGCGTCGCATCGTCAAGACTCACCATGGCAAAATTCATAACCTGGGCCTGGTTATTGGTCATCTCCAGTTTGAAGGCCAGCGCTGGCTGCGGAACAGCGGCAGCCAGCGCCGCAAGGCATAACAGCCCCAGGGCCATTTTAATATTTTTTATCATCCGTATCTCCCTTTCAAAAAAGATTCATTTTAACGCCATTCAACATATACTTTACATTAAAAGCCGCACCTTTTTCAAGTAAACTTGCGACCACTAAAGTTATTTTACTTTTTGAAATTCAAAGGGTTCAAATGGATTTGCGGTGTTTCCCATGAAAATTGTCGTCACTAACAATAACAGTATTTTTTCATCCGTTCACATCCTCCATTTTTCCGGCGGTTCCGCTTGCCGCCGCAGTCAAACCGCCTGTGCCATCTTTATTGCTCCCTTTTCTCGCGCCAATTTATTATAACAAATCCAAAACCGGTGAAATTTAAACAAAGTTTAAACTTTTTCGGAAAATATCCATGCAGCGGAAACTCATGGGGCAATCGTTTGAGTACTCCTTTTTCGATGAATGGCTGGGCAGATGATTTCATTCCTGCCTTATGAGTTACAAGCTGGATAAAAACGAACTATGCCAAGGATATATGACGGAAGCAATCAACGAGGTGGTTAATTTCGCCTTTCATCAACTTGACTTGCACCGGATTGAGGCGAACATTCTGCCCCGCAATACCGCATCGTTAAAAACAGTGGAAAAAGCGGGCTTCTACCACGAAGGACTGGCAATAAAATACCTGCAGATCAATGGCCGCTGGGAAGACCACATCCACATGGTTATCCGCAATGCAGCATTAGAGCAGGAGTGAGATTATTTTTTTTAGAGTGCGGTTTCCTCCACCCCTGGCATATCATCAAATCGACCATATTGGACACATCATTTAACAAACAATCGCAAATTCCTGTTTTATCGAGTTTTAAAATAAACTCTGGCAGCCAGCGCTGTGCAATCTGTCATGCACCACAGTAAAAACGCCACATAACCACCATATACACCATAGCCTGTTTTTACCGCCAACCAATATGCCAGAGGCAGAAATAGCAGATATCCGGATATCCATCCTTCGTAAACAATAAACCGTGTATCCTTGCAACCGGTCAACGCACCGCGGAGAACCATGTAAACAGAAGAAAACAATTGAGCAAAGCAAATCAGTTTAAGTGTCTGCGCCGCTTGTTCCGCCGCCAACCGGTCCGTGGGGCTGAAAAAATGGCCGACCGCAGAGGAAAAAATGAACAGCAGGCTGCTGACCACAAGAATTACGCCAAAGCTTAGTTGGCATATCCTGCTCACGGTGGGCAGCAGCAGGGATTCTTGGCGATTCTCCAATAACTGCGGAACAATAATGGACGCCGTGATCAAAAAGCCGACAGCCGGCAAATAGGCAAAATTAAACGCCTGCAGGGTAATTTGATGCACCGCCAGCGCAGCAGCCCCTAACGGCTTCATTAACCAGACAAAAAGCAGCAAGGCCAAAAGCGTAAATCCTGTGTTGAGACCTACGCCCGCCACCAGCGAAATATATTCCGGAACATGTTTGAAAAACGGTTGTTTCAGGTTAACATACGGAGCCGTCAGCGATTTTTTTAACGCCAGACAAGCAAGGATCAGTAAGCCTGCCAAATTGGCAATCAAAGTTCCCCACGCAGCTCCTTTTACCCCCATACTGGGGAAGCCGAATCCGCCGCAGACAAACAGATAGTCCAAAAACACATTCAACAGGCAAATAACAACGACGCTGTATAGAGGCGTCGCTGTGTCCCGCAGTCCCCGGAACAAGCCGGTAAGCACATATGAAGCTAATATGAACGGCAGTACCCATAGCCATATCTTGAGGTAATCCATACCATGATACTTCATTTGCTCATTGTCGACACTTGCATAAACGGCACTGCTGATATATGGTGCCAGCACCAGGAACAGTACGCCGATAATAGACGCCAAAAACATTCCTGCATTAACCACAGCCGTTGCTTTTGACATGTCCTTGATCGCCGCAGCCTTGGCAATTAAAACAGTGGTACCCAACCGGAAACCTTCCAAAAAATTAAATATCGTAGCGCATAAGGCATTGGCTATGGATACGGCGGCAATGGCCTCCGTGCCGTATGGTCCGATGAACGCCAGGTCAATCATACCATTAATCAACACAACCGATTGCGCAATAATAACAGGGAACGCCAATTTCACGATTTCTTTGTAGCCAATAATATGTTGCATTAGAAAATCCTCCTGTGAAAGTTAAAAAGACGCCGAATATCCGGCGTCTTTTGTATTAGATTGTTTTGAAAAAGCGTAATCGCTTTTCTATTTACAGTTTACAGCCAAAAGATACCAGTACCGTTTTCAATATGCAGTTGCTTAAAAAAGGACACACTTCTCCAATTTGCTCCTAATCTGCTTGCGCGGACAGGTGATTTTACATCCCGCAACATCCAATAATCGAAAACAGCGCTCATCACTCTTGGCCTCCTTTCACAATAGATTCATTTTACATTTTATGGATCAGCAATTGTTTTGTCAATGGCTAATTTACTTTGCTTGTGTATACCTTGTGATAATGTCACTATGTAGGGTCTGCCAACCAGACCCTAGTTATCCTTCAACAACACGAGGCTCTGTTCATTCAATTTAAGCACTCGGCGCACGTTTCCTCAAAAGCCCGTGTGAATCTATCGCCGTCACGCATTAGCATTTCGACGGCGGTCTCTCGATCATAATTGACCTGCCACACCGTTCCGCCCCAAATTAAGCCCAAAAGCACCAAACAAAATAAGAGGATCGTTTTGTCTGGTATAACTCATTTTTGAATAAACCCGTCACCCCTTAAAATTCAAAAATCCCAGTACGAGTATCCTCTTAAAACCGCAAAATACCGCCTTGCTGCAAAGCCGGCGCAATAGAAGCAATCCCTCTGTTCTTTCTAAGTATTTCGGTGTTATTCCTCCAATATTCTGCGTTATATCTATGTCAAAACAGCCGCGCCGAGATAATATTGAATGCCGCTCCAGTCTCCCCCCAAAAAACAAGAGCGTTTGGGCCGTATTACGGGCAAAACGCTCTGTCGTTTATTGCTCTGCAGTTCGGTTCTGCGGCTTGCCGGCTGTCACCAGCGACAATATCCAATCGCCTTCCCGAAAGATGAGTCCCAGCTCATCCAGCCGCGCTATACAGTCCCGCACCTCCGGACCAGCCTCTGTCTCCCCGTTCGCCGGCAACTGAGGGATAAGCGAGGGTTTTGCGCAAGCCTTGAGCAGGCCCGCGGCCAAATCGTCCAGCACCAGCTCTTTTTCTTCTCGCCGCCGGTCGTGAATCACCATTCCGGCTGAGCCTTTCTCCTCATAGTACAGCCAGTTTTTCTTCTCTTCCGCGTTTCTTTGCCACGCCATCACCAGTTTGCCGATATCGGCGTAAATCCGCTCCAGTTGAAACGAGTTTTCAAAAGGGCGCTGATAGTAATAGCAGTAATCGGATAGTTGAAAATTGCTGTTCCGCAAATACGTCCGGGAGAAAATCATATCATAGCTTTCAGACGCTGACGCGCAACCGATTCCGAACCGTTCCGGCTTTGTCTGCATGGGGGAAAAGCGGGTAATTTGCACCGGAATGCAGGTCATCGGCGGAGCGCAGTGCAAAAGCCGCGGCAACTGCGCCAGCATTCGCTCATATTCTCCCGCATCCTCATCGGGAAACCCGTAAATAAGGTTATACCGCACCTTCACTCCATACTTCAACCCCAGCATCAACGTATACACATTTTGCATGGCCGTAACACCTTTGTTCATATACCGTAAAACCGGTGAGCTAAAGGACTCGATCCCCGGCTGCACCTCATCCACGCCGGCCAGCTGAAGCTTCTTGAACTTTTCATCGTCCAGGTTCGCCTTGATTTCCGCAAAGATTTTAAACGGGCTGCCCATTCCGATGATTTGGGGCAATAACGTATCAAAATATCCATAGGGCATAATATAATCGGCAAACCGGAACGCAGGCATTTTGTGTTTCTCAAACAGTTCCTTGATTTGCCGGAGAGTATTTTCGGGGGCGCGCTCACGATAGGGCAGGTCCTCGTCATGGATTCCGCAAAAAACGCAGTGGTTTTTCGCTCCCCACCAACAGCCCCGGGAGTTTTCAACCGGAAGGCACGATGGTTGCACGTCAACCTGATGTTCCCGTGAAAGTCGCTCCACATCCGCAAAAAAGTCGTCATAATCGGGGTTGGGATTATCGTTCAGGTTCACTTGGGGTGGCGGAACCGTTGCACAGATTTCACGGCGATCCCGGAAAAAGATCCCCGGTACCTGCGACAGCGGAAGTTCACCGGCCGATGCCCGGGCCAGACCGCCCACAACAGGCTCTCCTTCCCCGGCGCAAACTGCGTGAATCCAGGGATTCGACCGTAAAATCATCTGCGCGCCGGGGGCCCGCGCGCCATACCCGCCCAAAGCCAGCAGCTTCCCCGCGTCCCGCCGGTTGATCAAATAGGCTAACGCCAGCGAAGGAATGGTTTGGTCAAACATGCAGGAAAATCCGATCAGCGTGGCATCGCTTTGAGCAATTTCATCTGCCCAGGCCCGCAGCCATTGGGGGAAGAGGGTCTGACGCAAATGGAGCAGCGTATTTACCGTTCCTTCAAAGCCTCCGTATTTTCGTAAATCAACGATGTTTTGATCCCGCAATTCCCTGACCTTATCCCGCAGCCGCCGTTGCTGCAGATTGGTCACCTGAGGGTCCAGAACGCCGCTGAACAAAAAATCATTGAGTGCGAAAACATTGGCCAAGCCATGATACGTCCGCGGTTCCAGATACTGCAGCAAAAACAGATTCAGGTGGAGCACGCGGCAGGGAATGTTGTCGCGCGTCAGTACGGCTTTTAACAGGCCAAGCCCTAAATTGGGCTCGTTCAGCGCGGTCCAGGGCATGCTGATCAGCAATACGGAAGGCTGACGGGACCGCTCATTGATTCCGGCACTAAGCATAGCCAAGCCTATACTTTCACTTTCCCGGAACGATCAATGGCGATAGTATCAAAGGTCTTGCTGGTCAATCCGACCGTTACCGCGATAATCACGACATCGCCCACCAGCACCGCTCCCAGAATCGTTATTGCGCCCGGATCTTTGCCGTGGAACAGCGTAGAGCCTTTCGACACAATCCGCTCGATCACTTCATCGCTTAAATCCACTTTTAGTTCCTGCGAGATTTCATAAGGCCGGATATACCACTCTTCAATATACCGACCGTCTTCAATGACCTTATGGAAAAACCCGATGACCTTCTGGTCCACTTCATCTTTGATGTTTTTCAAATTGACCGGTGCCAGCGAAGTCAGATCCGCCGCCGATTTTTTCGACAGGGTGACCCCCAGCTTCTTGGCGAGTTCCGCCGGTTTTTCAAACAGGTCCATCAATTTTTCTTTGCGCTGATGGACCGTCCGGACCAGCTCAATCAGATCGTTTTCCACCAGTCCGGCGCTGATCAAATCAGTTATCGAGGGCAAGTCGCGCGGCGGCCAGGGAAACGGAACCGGCGGCTTGCCGGTAGAACCACAGGTGAAGCCTCCGTCGTCATCTTGGTAAACCAGCATATCAAACGGTCCGATAACATCTTCAATTTGTTCCATCGCCAGGTTACATAAAGCATTGCTCTGTTTGATCATTTTTTCCTGGATTCGCTGGGGTTTTGTCAGTGTCGCCGCCTGCACCATAGCCGCAGCCGCTTTGATGCTTTTCAAAACGCCCGGGTCAAAGGGAGGAATTGGCCGTACTCCATTAGGGGTAATAATAAAACCGCCGCCGTCACCGCCACCAAATAAGATCACATTTTTCACAAAAAAGCCTCCTTCTAACTTAGTTTAGCCAAATTCAACCAAACTGGACACGCCGTAGAAGAGCTAAGATGCACTGAGACCCAATTGGAAAGAGATACCTGGGACGAACCGCAAGGAAGGAACGGAAACAGACGCCAACACGCAACACGAATCCTCAAACCGGGATAGTAAAAGCCTGGAATCATTGTATTATGAAATACACGTTCCACAAAATTCTCCAAATTACCTTC
>DATMYQ010000236.1:0-29390 GCA_035560935.1 Patescibacteria group bacterium
GCCCCGCATTGGCCACCTGCTGCTCCACATCCTGAAAGCGCCGGAAAAATTTATTATTACCGGCATTCAAGGCTGTTTCCGGTTCAACGCCTAAAAAGCGTGCCAAATTCACCACGGCAAACAAAACGTCGCCCAACTCGCTTTCCACGTTATCATACCGGGGGTCTGCCGTTCCCGCCTCACGTTCGGCCACAGCTTCCCTAAGTTCACTCAGTTCTTCGGCGACTTTTTCCCAAACCGGTTCAATAGAGTGCCAGTCAAACCCAACCTTAGCCGCTTTTGCCTGCAGTTTAAAAGCCCTCATCAGACTGGGCAGTCCCGGCGGCACACCATCCAATACACTGGCGGGTATCGTTTCTTTTTCCTGTAGTTTGATCGCTTCCCAGTTCACTACGACTTCCGCCGCATCCCGAACACTGATGTCGCCAAAGACGTGAGGATGTCGGCGAATCATCTTCTCAGTAACAACATCAATCACTTCCTGCACGGAGAATTCACCGCTTTCTTCGGCAACGCGGGCATGAAACACGATTTGCAGCAGCAAATCGCCTAATTCTTCACAGAGTTTTTTGCCGTCAGCCAAGTCAATGGCCTCCAGCACTTCATACACTTCTTCCACTATGTAGCGCCGCAGGCTGGTATGTGTCTGCTCAATATCCCAGACGCAGCCATCCGGTGAACGCAGGCGTGCCATAACATCCACCAGCGGCTGCAGATCAAACCGCTGGCCGCGCACCACCGGCGCCGGCACATATACGCTGGTCAGGTGATCAATCACCGGCAGCCGATCCAGTTGGTACAACGGCACGGTCAGTAATTCTTCCTCCGGCAGCCCCAGATTCCGGGTAACCGTCACCAGATATTCATCGCCATACCGCTCCATCAACGTCAGTTTGGCATCAGAAGCCACTGTCCGGCTGTAAACCTGGGTCACAACCAGAGCGGTGGCCAAATCTCCGGGCAGATTATCCAGGTCCGCTGCATCAACCACTGTCAGTCCATGGATCGGATCCACCGCCAATCGGGTATACATCACTTCCAAAAAGCTCATTCCCGGTAAAATTTCCAGTAAGACTTGCTGTTCCTGTGCCCTTTCCCGGATAAGTTCCACAGTTTTTTCCGCTACCAGCGGGCTACCGGGCACAGCATACACTACGTCACCTACCGCAGCCCGGTCCATCACGGCTGCCGCAATCGTCACGTACACTTGCGCAAAGGAAGCCCCACTCTCGTATACTGCGTCAAAACTTTCAAAAGTAATACCCTGCTCCGTCAGACGCTTTACCGTGGGATGGATCGCCGTTCGCAATAACAAACCGCCAGGACCCGGCGATATCAAACGCTCCCAACTGCCCAGCGTAATCAGGCTGGCATCACCGGGTCCCAATCCTACAATCGTTATTTTTCCCATGCGCTTATCCTCTCAGTAACCGTAATTTCCGCAGCAGAGCAGCCAGTTGGGTCCCGACCTTCGGTATTTGTTCAATATCCCGTGCTTCCACGCCGCCTACCAACAAAATGACGATGGCAAATACACCACCGCCGGCCAGGATGGCAATCAGCGTGGCCAAGTTGTTCTGGTGGATCATACCCATCATGCCGTTATACGTAAACAAGGCGACTCCGCCCATTACCGCTGCCGCTGCTGCTGTTTTCAAAATATCCTTGGTGTCCAGAGTATAGCCGATGTAGCGATAAATAAAAAACAGGTTCAATAAGGCCGCCACCCCGAAATCCGCCACCGATGCCCAGGCCGCGCCTTTGATCCCTAATTCGGGTATGGCCGTCAATATCCAGCTTAAAATAATTTTCACCACTGCGGAAATCCCCATGTTAATCACCGGAATGGCTGTATACCCCAATCCTTGGAGAACTCCGGTGGTTACCTGATGAATACCCAGCAGGAAAATGCCCACGGCCATGATGGCGATAGAGACGCCGGCCTCCGGTGTACCGTACAGCATCTGCGAAATAGGTGTGGCCAAAAGCCACATCCCCACGAAACTGGGAATGGTGATCAGGTTAGAAATACGCATGGCCGTTGAAGTGCGGCGGTAAATCCCTTGTTTGTCGCCCAGCGTATATGCCTCGGAAACGGCCGGTACTAAACTGGCCGCCAGCGAAGCGGTCAAAATTGTGGCCATGTTCACCAATGGCACCGCCATTCCGGTCAAATAACCAAACAAGGCCGTAGCCTGTTCCACTGTGTGGCCGGCCACTTCCAGACGGGCCGGCACAATCAGCAAATCGATGCTGGAAACCACCGGCAACATAATATTCGCCAGCGAAACCGGCAACGCCAGTTTCACGATCCGGCGGATAATGCTGACGCCGGACTCCTGCTGCAATGTCGGCTGATTTTCCATGTCTTTCTTCAGCCCCGGACGATGCCGCCAGTAAAAATAAACCAACACCAGCAAGCCGGCCATAGCGCCGGGAGCGGCGCCGAAACTGGCACCGGCAGCAGCCCAGTCCAGACCCCGCGGCAGTAAGATATAAGCCAGCGCTACCATCGTGATGACTCGCAGCAATTGTTCAAAAATCTGCGAAACCGCTGTAGGCGCCATCATCTGCCAGCCCTGGAAATATCCCCGGAAGCTGGACAGCACCGTAACAAAAAAGATCGCCGGCGCCAACGCCACAATAGCCAAATAAGCCCGTGCGTCCCGGACAAAATGTTGTTCAATCAGCCAGCCAGCACCATAGTACAAAAGAAAAGTGAAGACAATCCCGGTGGCGGCCAACACTGCCAAGGAAATCCTAAAGACCCGGTTAGCCCCCCGATAATCCCGTAAGGCAATTTTTTCCGCCACAATGATGGAAATAGCCACCGGAATACCCGCCGAAGATATGCTAAGTGCCAAAAGATAAATGGGATACGCCATCTGATACAGACCAATGCCTTCACCGCCTAGCAGCCGGGAAAGCAGAATGCGGTTAACGGAACCAATGACCTTGACCACCATGCCGGCAACGGTCAGGATCAAAGCGCCCTTTAAAAAGCTGTCTTTACTCAAAACGAGACCTTCCTCTCTATGACATAAGCCCGGAACACACCGACGTTTTGCCGTTGTATCCGTCGCGCTGTTTTATATTATAACAAAATCTCGCAAGCAATTAAATGGTTATATCTCCGGTTCCGGCGCTGTTCGTGTGGCCAACGCTTTTAGTATTTTCAGCAAACAGTCAAATAGCGGTTGATTCAGGCGGGTTGTAATCAAGCGGATGGTCTGCGGGGAACCCGGTAAAAAGCTTAGTTTTCCCGGGTAGAGATTTCTGGCCGCCGCCAGACCTTCCGGTGCCACATCAGGCCGGTCGCTGAAAACAATTTCCACCCGGTTGTTTTTCTCACTGATGCTCTTGACACCCAATCCACGTGCCCAGTTTTTAATCCGGGCCACCATCAGTAAGTTTGCCACCGGCAGCGGCGGATCCCCAAAACGGTCAACCATTTCGTCGGTGAGTTCCTGAATATGTTCTTCATTGCGAATGGCGGCAATACGTTGATACAGTTCAATTTTGTGCATGGCATCGCCAATATAGTCACCGCTCAGATACGCGTCCGCATTAAATTCCAGCACCGGTTCCGCCGGCGGTTCCACGTAAGTTCCCTGTTTCAGTTCCTGCACCGCTTCATCCAGCAAACGGCAGTACATTTCAAAACCTACCGTAACGATATGGCCGTGTTGTTCCCGTCCCAGTAAATTTCCTGCCCCCCGGATTTCCAGGTCCCTCATCGCAATTTTAAACCCTGATCCCAGTTCCGCAAATTCTTTAATCGCCTGCAACCGTTTTTCCGCCACCTCGCTCAACGCTTTGTCACGGCGATAGGTGCAATAGGCATAGGCCAGCCGGTGCGACCGCCCTACCCGTCCCCGCATCTGGTACAATTGTGACAGGCCGAAGCGATCCGCATCATAAATGATAATTGTATTCGCATTGGCCACATCCAGACCATTTTCAATAATGCTGGTGCAAAGAAGCACATCGTCTTCACCTTCATAAAAATCAAGCATCACCTGCTCTAACAATTCTTCGGGCATTTGTCCGTGTGCCGTTTTGATTGAAGCCTCCGGCAACATCTCACTGAGCTGGCGATGCACCTTATCAATCGTTTGCACCCGGTTATACACGAAATATACCTGACCGCCCCGCTTCAATTCCCGTTCAATCGCTTCCTGGATTACCTCTTCATGATATTCCACTACATATGTCTGCGTGGGAAACCGGTCTTCCGGCGGCGTTTCGATAATGCTCATATCGCGGGCGCCCGCCAGAGACATATGCAACGTCCGCGGAATCGGCGTTGCGCTCAGCGTCAGTACGTCCAGATTGGCTTTCCATTTTTTCAGCCGTTCCTTCTGGGCAACTCCGAACCGTTGCTCTTCGTCCACCACCAGCAGCCCCAGATCTTTAAAGGTAACATCCGTCTGCAATAAACGATGGGTTCCAATCAACACATCCACTCGTCCGGTTGCCACTTTGGCCAGCGTCGCCTTTTGCTCCCGGGCGCTGCGAAAACGGCTGATTACGTCCACCGTAGGGCCAAAACCGGCAAAACGATTGGTAAACGTCTGAAAATGCTGTTGTGCCAAAACTGTAGTCGGCACCAGTACCGCCACCTGTTTACCGTTCATCACCGCTTTAAAGGCCGCCCGGATGGCCACTTCCGTTTTTCCAAATCCCACATCACCGCAAAGCAGACGATCCATCGGTTGCGGGCGCTCCATGTCGGCCTTGACCTCATTGATCGCACTCAGCTGATCCGGCGTTTCCTCAAATGCAAATGCATCCTCAAACTCCCGTTGCCAGGTAGTATCCGGATCAAACGCAAAACCTGACTGCACTTGGCGTTCCGCATACAGGGCCAATAATTCCTTGGCCAAATCCGCTACCGCCACCTTAGCCCGTGTTTTCGCCTTAAGCCAGTCACTGCCCCCCATTTTACTGAGCCGGGGAGCTTCCCCTTCGGAGCCGATATATTTTTGCAACAGTTGTACCTGATCGGTAGGTACATACAGTTTGTCATCACCGGCATAGCGGATATGCAGATAATCTTTATGCACTCCGCCGACATCCAGAGTTTCCACGCCCACATATTTACCAATACCGTGACTGACATGAACCACATAATCGCCGACATTAATATCGCGAAAGTAGGCAATCTGCTGATCTTTGGAGGTCCGGGAACGGCGCTTCTTTTTCTGGCGCCCCATAATGTCCAGTTCCGTCACAACGGCCAGCCGCGCTGTCGGCAGTTCCAGCCCCGCGCTTAAAATACCGACGGTGATCATGGCCATCCCTGGTACTAACGCCGGCTCACCCGATGCCAACGCCACGTTTACGCCTTCTTCTGCCAGAGTTTCCCTTAGTGATGCCGCTTTTTCCGCTGACGACATCAGCACCAGAACCTGGTATTTTTTATCCTGCCAGCCTTGCAGCTCTGTCACCACCAAATCCATCTGACGATGGAACGGCGCCACGCCTTTTGCCGTCAGGCTGATAATCTCCTCCGGTTCCCAATGGGGAATCTTCTGCAGCAATAACGAGACACAAAACGCATGATATTCCTGGGATGCCTGTACCAGCTCCTGCCAGCCAAACACCCGCCGCTTCCATTCCGGGTTTTCTTTATTTAATTTATTCATTTGTTCCCGGATCCGGGCCGGTTCATCCCAGACCACCGCACCACCGACCGGTAAATAAGACAAAAACGGTACCAGCGTGCCACTGTGTTCCGGCTCAGCCAACGGCATCACGTCCGCCTGTTCCACTTCCCGGATAGAGCGCTGGGTTCCGGCATCAAATTCCCGTAATGAATCAATTTCATCACCAAACAATTCCAACCGCAAAGGGGCGCTCTGGTTGACCGCAAATAAATCAATAATACCGCCGCGCACACTAAACTGCCCCACACCATCCACCTGGTCCACCCGCTCGTATCCATAACGGACCAACGCGGCAACCAGCGAGTCGCGTTGAATGCTTGCGCCCCGAACTAAGTTTAAACGGCTGTTCAAAAAATCTTGCCGAGGAATCACTTTTTGTATCGCGGCTTCAGTAGTCGTCAATACAATCAATGATTCCCCCCGGGCAATCCGGCCCAGCACATCCATGCGTCGGGCCGCCAATTCAATGCTCTTGGCGGCCACCGTAAAGGTTACAATATCCAGCGCCGGCAATTCCACCACCGCCACACCCGGCAATAGCGTCGTTACATCGGATCGCAACTGTTCCAGTCCATCCTGATATGCCGTAACCACAATCATTGTGCGCGGACGTTTTCGATACGTTGCCGCCAACAGCAAATGTTTCTGTGAACCGGTCACGCCATAAATTACACTGTGCTTTTTGAGGGCACCACATACATTCAGTACATCCTGAAACGACGGATCCGCCGCTGCCGCATCAAAAAGGGAATCCCATGTCTTCATCATTGTCCGCCTTACCTTACTTTTCCCATTTATTGCACACTAACGGGGCTTTGGCCTATCGCCAAAGCCTGTCACGGGATACCAAACTCCCGTCGGCATCTCCTGCAGGTATTTAACCGATTTTAATTATAGCCCTCCCACCTTGCTCCGTCAAGCAACACACCGGCAGTTATTCGCCGAGAAAATTTCAAGAAAGTTGCCGGATAGAAAAATGGAAAAGAGGAAATAGTCAGCTCGGCAGCGAATAATGTACTTTTGTTAGCGAAATCACAATAATGAGTTCGTGCCGTTTCCATCGCTTTCGGCACGCCAATTAACAGGAGGGATTCTTTTGCGTAAATATTACCGCCGGTCGTTGTTGAGCCTGATCCTAGCACTGATTTTTGTCACCGTTCAGGGACTGGCAACGGTCGGTCTGGCGGCCAAAACTCCAAAACCACCAAAGCCTAAAGTAACTTCAGCCAAATTAACGATTCTGGCTACCTCTGATGTGCACGGTCACATACTTCCCTGGAATTATCTGATCCCCAAAGTGGAAAACATCGGTTTATCCAAAGCTTATTCTATTATTCAGAAAGAACGGGCGCTTAACCCCTACAATATTGTAGTGGACGCTGGCGATTTCCTGCAAGGTTCGCCGCTGGACTCCTATTACTCGAAAGAGACGAACTGGTCCAATAACATCCATCCCATGATACAAATGTACAATTATATGAGTTATGACGCTGTCGTTCTCGGTAACCACGAATTCAACTATGGGAAGACCTTCCTGGGCAAAGTCATTGCCGGAGCCAACTTCCCGGTTCTGTCAGCCAATACTTACGATTTGAAATCCGGCAAAGTCTGGGCTCCCGTAAAACCGTACACAATCAAAGAAGTGGAAATTGTTCAGGACAAAGCCAAAGCGAAAGTTAAAGTTGCTATCATTGGCGTCACCACGCCGGCCATTCCCAACTGGGAAAACGCCCAAAACTACGCCGGTTTAGAGTTTCATGACCAGGTTGATGCAACGCGCCGCTTAGTGACCCAGTTGCGCAAGCAAGTGGACGTAATTCTTATCGTCACTCACTCCGGCGTCGAAATTGACGGCCAGGAATCCTTCCTTAATGAAAATCAGGCTGCGGCTATCGCCCGTGCCTGCCCGGAAGCCACACTGATCGTCAGTGGCCATAAGCACGCCGTAATTGATAACAGCAATGCGATCAAGGATGGTAACCGCCAGGTCGTGTATGACCGTGGCATTATTGCCGGTGTTCCCGTGATGTCTCCCGGCCGTTGGGCCACCCATGTGAGTCGGGCGGAAATTTATCTGGAGCGCCCCACGGGCAAAGGCCCCTGGATGGTTCGTGAAGTATCCACCGCCAATCTCCCTGTCGCCGACGCTCCGGAAGACAAGCGTCTGAGCGACCTGGCCTGGCCGTATCAGGATACTACTTTGCAATATCTGAACACGCAAATTGGTAACTCCACCGGTCTTTTCTCGGCCACGGATGCCAATCTGAAGGATACGCCGATTATTGATCTGGTAAACGACGTACAGCGCTACTATGGTAAAGCGCAACTGGCCTCGGCCGCCATGTTCAACAGCAAAGCCGTCATCAAGCCCGGCGTGGTAAAGTTGCAGGATATCTACTCCCTGTATACGTTTGAAAATTACTTATACACGATTCGGGTAAGCGGCTCCCAACTCCGTCAATATCTTGAACATGCTGCCCGCTATTACAAACAATACTCTCCCGATAGCCCCATCATCGGTACCAATGGCGCTGATGGTTCCATTGCCGATTATAATTACGATATGGTTCAAGGGGTCAATTATACTGTTGACATCACCCTGCCGACCGGCAGCCGCATCAAAGACCTTACTTACCAGGGCACACCGGTTCAGGACAATGACAGTTTCACCCTAGCATTAAATAATTACCGTTACAACGGAGGCGGCGGTTATATGGCCGCCATGGGTTTCAGCACTACCACGCCTGCCCAGGTGCTGTTCGACTCCCAAAAAGCGTATGGTGACGGCGGTCAAATCCGGGATTTGATTGCCCGGTATGTTCAGGAAAAAGGATCGATCAGTCCCGCCGCGGATAGCCATTGGACTCTGTTTACCGGCAAAACTCCCGTCGTTCCGGAAAACATCAATGACGGCGTCGTCAGCCCGGCAGACAACGCGACCGACGACAATCAGTAAACAGGAACCGGTCACGCAGAAGCAGCGTGTAACGGAGCACTGAGCGCCTTTTAGACGCCATAGTTTAAAAAGCAGGAGCTGATACGGAATCCCGTACCAGCTCCTGCTTTTTATTATTTTATGCTATACAATCGCCTTAGCTGCGCCGGATTGCCGTCTGCTTGCGATCCAGATGGTGAATGGCATCTACAAAGCGCACCGTTCCCGTACTTCCCCGCATAGCAATAGAGTGAGTCCGAACACCGCCACCGCTAAAATAGCGAACCCCATTGAGCAAGTCACCCTGAGTGATGGCCGTACCGGCAAACATCACTTCATCACCTCTTACCAGATCTTCCAGCATTAAAATCTTATTTACATCTTCAATACCCATTTTGCGGGCCCGTTCCACATCTGCGTCATTTTCCGGCCACAGCCGCCCCTGCATATCTCCCCCCAGGCATTTAATCGCCGCCGCCGCCAATACGCCTTCCGGCGCACCGCCAATACCCATCAGCATATGTACACCCGTTCCCTCAATAGCAGCATTAATCGCCGGCGACACATCGCCATCACTAATCAGCTTAATGCGAGCACCGGCATCGCGAACATCCTTAATGATTGACGCATGCCGCGGCCGATCCAATATCACCACTGTCAAAGCCTCTATCTTGCGTCCCAATGATTCGGCCACAGCCGCCAAATTGTCCTTAACCGGCGCGTCCAGATGTATTTTCCCCGCCGCCTTGGGGCCAACCGCAATCTTATTCATATACATATCCGGTGCGTGCAGCAGCATCCCCCGGGGAGCAATGGCCAACACGGCAATGGATCCCGGTAATCCTTTGGCAATCAGATTAGTTCCTTCCACCGGATCCACTGCTATATCCACTTCCAGACCACCGGCGCCCACTTTCTCTCCAGTATATAGCATCGGTGCCTCGTCCATTTCTCCCTCACCAATCACTACGGTACCGCTGATGCTCACCGTGTCAAACGCCAAGCGCATCGCATCCACCGCTGCCTGGTCAGCTCCAATTTTGTCTCCTTTGCCCATAAGACGTGCAGCTTCAATGGCTGCCGCCTCCGTCACTCTGACGAACTCCAGTGTCAATTCCCGATCCATCAAACCATCTCCTTTTATTATGTCGCTTCGTTTCCTTTATCATATTGTAAAGCAATAGAAGAAATGCAACATGCTATTTCGGCAAATATCCTATCCATGGCATTAAGAAAACCCGCAGCGCGGGCTCTCGAATCAGAAAACCACAAACCAGCAGTCAACGTTCCTGCGTTGCATTGTCAATCCGACATTACGCAACAATGATACAACCTGTAACAGACAAATTTCCGTCAAGCAATTCCATGATCAATTCTTACGGCGTTTCAAACGGTAAGGGATAATTTCCAAGCGGTGCAAACGAGCCAAATGAACCAGATCGTGATCTCCCCGGGCAGCGATCGTACGTCGTCCGCCACAACGTTCACAAGACAGTTTCACCGCGTCCGCTGCTACTTCAGCCGAAATATCACGACTGCCACAGCGGCAATAAACGCCGCCTTGCTCGGCGATATCATGTATCTTATTTAGTGTTTCTAAAACCACTCTTGAATTTCCGCGGTCTTCCTCGCCGTCCCGTTCATCCATCTCCCGAAACAACGTTTCGGCCGCGTAGCGATACTCAGCCATCAGCCGATTTACCGCATTGCTGTCTCCCACAAAACCCAGTTCAAAATTCTGTTCCGGACAATAGATCCGCTCGACGCCGTTTTGCCACAGCATCCGCTCTCCCAACCGGATCACATGACGAACCTCACAAACCGGACAGGGAATATACAAAAGGCAATCCCGTCGGCCAGACACGGTAATGGTCGCCTGCTCCTGCCCACAACCACAGACAAGCTGCCGCTCTCCGAAATGGCGAAGGGTAAACCGAGAAAGCATATGCAGTTCAATTTTTCCACACCGCGAACAATATAGCGCCAGCATGGTCAAGGCGTTGATTACCACGACAAATCCCTCCTGCTATAACCATTTCGCCAAATGTTCAAAAAGTCCTGCCGAAAAAAACAGTGAACCGCTAATAGCGGCTGAGGCTGCGCGAGAACTTATCAAAAGTTTTCCGCAGCCTCAGTTTATTGCTAATGTCATACGAAATCCGAACTCGCCAAAACATTTTAAGTGATTGCAATACATTTATAGAAAAAAGCTAAGTCGGGCTTCCGGTCGCAAATCACCATTCTTTTGATCTCAGCCACAGTGCCGTGCCGCAACAGCATCCACCATCCGGCAAAGCTCACCAATATCAAAAGGTTTCGTGATGCAGGCACTGGCACCACCCGCTCTTGCCTTGTCAAACATGTCCAGTTCCCCATAGGCCGTCATCAGAATCACGCGGCTTCCCTGCCCCTGCAAAGCCACTTCATGTAAAGCCTCCAGTCCGTTCATGCCCGGCATTTTCATGTCCATCAAAATTACCGCGGGGTCATTTTCCAGCGCAATACGAACTCCGTCCCGTCCATTGGCAGCCGTCAGGATTTGATATCCTTCCTCTTGCAATACTTCCGCCAACAGTTGTCGGATCCCCGGTTGATCATCCACGACCAGTACCGTACCTTTTTGCGCATTCACAATATTTCCCTCCGCTTCCTTCAAACCCCTTTACGATTTAGTATTCGGCACCAATAATAAATATCCTTTTCCAGCTTAGTCGTTTGCGAACTGTTTGCGCAAATCCCGTCCCCATTTCAACAATTGAAAGATTCCGCTGTTGTGATAAATCTTCATCGTATAGTGTGCCTGCCGATCATCCACGACAAACCGGATATCCTGCTCCAGTGTCGGTAATCCCCAGGTAACGTAGATTGGCCGGCCATTTTTGCAAATGGCGACCCGAAACGCACGATGACGAAAATACAGCGGGTATTTTACAGTGACCGTCTGCGGCCGGTCCACGGTTATCGGTATATTTTTTCCCAGAATGGAAATGCCATATTCGCTGACGCCGAGCCCATCGCTAATTTTTTTATCGTACACGGCCACCGGCCAGGGTGAATAATAGTCCAAATATTCCCTGATCACCTGAGTAGCTGTGGCAAACTGCAGTCTTTCGGCCGCCACGTAATGGTTCTTAAGATACGCCAGGTGATCGTCCAGCGCCTGAAACTGACCGCCTTCCAGCGTTTTCCAGTCTCCCGCCCCCATAACAAACATGGCATGGGTAAATCCCATGATCAGATGAACGCCGGGTGTTACCCGTCCCGCTTCAGAAAATGCCGCCACTCCCTCATCCACTTTGCTATTCATTACCGTCGCGCTCTGGGTGTCATACGCAATACATTCGCGCGGTGTGGGGCGAAGTTCCACCAGCCCCTGTTCGAAAAAATCACGTGCGGATGCATTAATGTCATCTTTCCGGGCAAAGTATAGTTCCCGTCCGTATTCCGCTGCCGTCACACCGCCGGCATTCCCATCCGCATCGCTGGAACCCCAGAGACCAACTTTTTGATAGGCCCGGGTACTTAACGATTCTTCTCTCTCTCCATCCCCGAAGTCAAAAGATCCCACCCGGGCGCTAAGCAATTGTCCCTGGGGAGAATCTGCCGACAACTGCTCCATCACTGCCTGGTAATAACCGAGAATTCCGGTGCGGCTGCTTACATCATCAAGATCGCCTTCCCGGCTCAGGGTATGCGCCCAACCGTGCCGGAGATGATTAGCCCACAGTCCGTCCACGGCCGGATTATAGGACAGCAAATTCCCGGCCAGCCGCGGATCATAGTCCGCGTGCAAATGAATACCATACTCATGACCATGGGCCGCCCCATTACGAACTGCTTCCCGGAGAGAGCGAACCACTTCGCCCCAGCGTCCTTTCTTTGACTGTCGGTCAGCCCATTCGGCGGCCTTAACCAAAGGCCAGGTGGTATAGTGAGTCCACTTAGCACCATATTTTTCCGCAATCGCATTCAATCGTTCCGGTTTATCAACCATCTGGACCTTCATCTCTTCCGGATCCAGCCAGCCGTTGCCATTACCCCAGGCAATGGCGTAACCGGCACTGTCAATCGCCTCCAAATCTTCCGTCATCACATAGAAAATATGTCCCGGTTCCGGATCGGACACGCTAAAACGCATCAAAGCCGGCGCTATAGTCACACCATCCACAGCCACGCCCATTTCCCAGGGGCGGTCAAGATTCACCGCCTGTGGCCGCTGGGCTCGTACTTGCCAGGTAATGAGTTCTATTTTTCCCGGCTCTAAACGCGGCAAAATCTGGCGGGCATTGGGAACATTCAATCCAAACCCCGCCGGCTCCACAAGTTCTACCGGCACATCCTGCAGAATTTCGTTTGATATATTCTCCAATTCCAGTTCCACCGGCACTATCGTCCCCTGATTTGCCGCATATTCCGTCTGCACGGCCCGCACCCGGATAGCCGCAGAACGATCAGGTACCAGTTGTAATTGAGTAACCACGGCATGTTGCCCCTGACCGACGATTACACTCAGTCGATAGTAGGCCACGCGCTCCCCCTGCACTGAAGTCATCAAACCACGCAGCAAAGCGTTTAACTCTTGTTTTTCCTCCAGCCAGCAGCCACTGAAATTTGCGCCAAAGGGTCGGGATATCCAATGTTCCGTTAGCGTTTGCGCCGGCAGAGCACCGGTAAAATTCCAGCCAACGGCAGCCAGTTGTCCACCCTTACCGTCATGGGCGCTGATTTTAATCCGCCCCGCTCCCTGTGTGGATAGAAACTGGACCCGCATCCCCGCCGCCAACGTCATTGCCGCATCGCCGTCAACAAAGTATTCCATTTCACCTTGGCTACCGGCGGCCAGCTCCAAACCGGCGGCAGCATTCAAGCCCACACTTTGCACTACCCGGCAAATATTTCCTTCCCCGCTTTGCTGCAAGTGTTCCGGCACACCCCAATCCCGCAAGGAATTTTCCGGCAAGTAGTTAAGCTGCCCCTGAAAAACCTTTCCGTCAAATCTACCGCAACCGGAAACTCCTGCCATCAGCAGCAAGACCAGGCAAGCCATCAGTCCCCTATAGCACCAGCGCTGGCATCGGATTGTCCGCATCATCCACACTCCTGCCTTTCCTGTACCATTTGCATCCCAAGCTTAACGCCAGGGCAGGGCCGCAATCCCCATCATCAATAGCAGCAACAACAGCACTCCAATCACCAACGGCGGTGTCAGCAGCGTCAATACCGCCCTTTGCGCCGACAGGCCATGTGATGCCCGCAGGGCAATCACCGTCAACAGAATAGTCCAGGCCGCAATAGCAATTCCACCTGTTAACCATACCCATGGTCGCAGTCCAACCGGCAAAAAAACTGCCACCGCCCATACCGGAGCCATAAACACTTTTGGCCAATATGTAAAGCCCAGCGTGGCGAAAAGCCCCATACCGTTAGCCTGTCCGCCAAAATATTCCGCCACCAGATTGAACACGGCTGCTCCTAAAATCCAGGTTATCAAACCAAAGAAAAAGTGAATTCCCACCGCCATCATCACCAGATTTCCGGCTCCGGGTCCTGACAATGCGGCGTGCAGCATCAACGCAGTAACGGTCGTGCTAATAAAAAATACTGCCATCGCCTGTTTTACCGGTCGCCACGCGGCAATCACGCGCATGGTTGCCTGCGGGCGCACCATGACTTCATATAACATTTCTACAAAATTTCCCATTTTTGGCCTCCTGTACCGCCATCGTTTCCACTACTTTACCTGGCCGGCTACCATTCTAACGAGGCATTGACGCCGACGGCGCCAGCAATAGTAACGGGCTATCCCGCAATGGCCGGGCCAGCAGTTGCTCTAAATTCGTTTTATCATTGGCGCCAAACAACCAGGTCCAGGGACTGTTCCGTCCATACTCCACCACCTCCGGTTTTCCGGTAATTCCCACCATTTTAGCGGCACCGTCAATGGCATCGTACAGATTCCCGAATTCATCCACCAAGCCTAAGTCCCGGGCCTGCCGTCCGGTATACACCCGACCGTCTGCCAGGGCACGAACCGTCTCTTCGTCCATCGTCCGGCCTTCCGCCACCACTGTGACAAATTGTTGATACAGGTCGTCCACCATTTCCTGGATCAGCGCCCGTTCTTCCGGTGTCATGGCCCGGTCAGGCGACAGGATGTCTTTATGCGGACCGCTTTTGATTTTTTCCTGATGAACTCCCAGCTTGTTGAACAGTTCTTCCCAATTGGTATAAGGAATATACACACCAATACTACCCGTCAAGGTAGCCGGGTTAGCGTAAATTTTTTCACTGCAGGCGGCAATCCAATAGCCGCCGGAAGCAGCGATATCCCCCATAGAGGTAATGACTTTTTTTCCGGACGCCCGCAATTTTTGTACTTCTTCACCCACCTCCTGAGAGGCGGGTGCACTGCCGCCAGGACTGTTGATCCGCAGTACGACCGCCCGGACCGATTCATCATCCCGGGCCATATGCAACTGCTTGATGATCGCATCGGTGCCACCGCCGTCCCCTAGCAGTCCACTGCTGCCCCGGCCGCCGAGAATAACCCCTTCCACGTAAATAACGGCAATTTTTTTGTCTGTGCTTGTCAGGTTTTTTTGCTTCATACCCGGGCCGACCATGATGACAATTCCCAGCGAAACCAAAATAATTGCGCCAATAATCATCACTACCATTTTTTTGAACATAAGAACCCTCCTAAATTGAAAATAAACTGTCGGACCCGCCCGACAGTTTATCCCCGATACTTTTATTGATTCTTTTGCTGATAAGCAATCGATGCTTTGATGAAGTCACGAAACAACGGATGGGGATGAGTCGGACGGGATTTGAATTCCGGATGAAACTGAACGCCGACAAACCAGGGATGATCCTTGATTTCAATAACTTCCACCAAACGTCCATTAGGCAGCATACCACCGATCACTAAGCCTCGTGCTGTCAATTGCTCCCGGTAAGCATTGTTGAATTCCAGCCGATGACGGTGGCGCTCATAGACAATCTCATCCCGGTATGCCTCATAGGTCAGTGTATTTTCCATCACCTTACAGGGGTACACACCGAGTCGCATCGTACCGCCTTTTTCCTCGATCGCCACCTGCTCCGGCATCAGATCAATGACCGGATGCGGCGTCTGAGGGTTCATTTCTGTGCTATGGGCATCAGTTAAACCGCAAACATGCCGGGCAAACTCAATAACCGCCGTTTGCATTCCCAAACACAGACCAAAGTAAGGGACATTATTTTCACGGGCATAACGAGCCGCCCGGATTTTTCCTTCAATTCCCCGGTCCCCAAAGCCCCCCGGTACCAAAATACCGTCCACATCACCGAAAAATTCCTGCAGATTCGCCGATGCCGTTTCCAGTTCTTCCGAATCAATCCATTTGACACGGACTGCGGCATCATTGGCAATTCCGGCGTGATGAAGCGATTCCGACACGCTAAGATAGGCATCATGCAATGCCACATACTTGCCCACAATAGCCACGCAGACATTCCGGGACGGATTCAGTATCCGATCCACCATTTGCCGCCATTCAGCCATGTCCGGCCCCAGCTCACCCAGCTGCAGCTTTTCCATGACAATGCGGTCCAGTCCTTCGGCTTCCAGCATCAGCGGCACCTGGTAAATACTGGCTGCATTCTTGTTCTGAATCACCGCGTTAACGTCGATATCACAGAACAACGCCAGTTTTTCCTTCATCTCCTGTGAGATTTCGTGTTCGGTCCGGCAAACAATCACGTCGGGATGAATGCCGATGCTGCGCAATTCTTTGACGCTATGCTGGGTCGGTTTTGTTTTCAGTTCACCCGCCGCCGATATATACGGAACCAAAGTAACATGCAAGTATAAAGCACCGTTACGACCTACTTCTTTTTTCACCTGACGGATGGCTTCCAGGAACGGCAGACTCTCAATATCACCCACGGTACCCCCGATTTCGGTGATGACCACGTCGGCGTTGTCTTCTTTGCCCACCCGGTAAATACGCTCTTTGATTTCGTTGGTAATATGGGGAATGACCTGGACCGTGCTGCCCAGATAATCACCTTTGCGCTCTTTATTGATCACCGACCAATACACTTTTCCGGCCGTCACATTAGAGCTCTTACTCAGATTAATATCAATAAACCGTTCATAGTGACCCAGATCCAGATCAGTTTCGCCGCCATCCTCAGTGACAAACACTTCTCCATGCTGATATGGACTCATGGTCCCGGGGTCAAAATTGATATAGGGATCAAACTTTTGAATCGTTACCTTCAACCCACGGCTTTTCAGCAAACGCCCTAAGGAAGCCGCCGTAATACCTTTACCTAATGATGATACTACACCACCGGTTACAAAAACATACTTTGTCATTTACAATCCTCCAAACCAATGCCTCCGGCAAGTTATCCCTTCCGGATCCCCAGCCCGTCTACAGCTGGTCATCCTCTTCGTCCATCTCGCCCATTTCAGCGAGATCAACAAACTGTACCGTTTCCGGCAATTCTTCGCCGTCTTCGTCAGCCTCATCATCGTCAGGTTCTCCTGCCCCTTCCGATTCAGACGCATTTCCATAATCCTGATCCTGTTGTATCGCTGCCAGCAATTTTTCCCGCCGCAGGCTACTGCTGTTTTCTGCAACATGCTCCGCATCTTCTGCAACCCGTGCACTGCGTTGCGGCGACCATTCCACCAGACCCCACATCCCCTTGCCCATATGGAGAAACCGGCTGTCCATATTAATGCGGGTATGCACTTCCGCAATAACCTGAGCCGAAGCGGCTCCGCCTTTCACTTTAACCACTTCGTTGATTAAATCCCGAAAGTACATCGCCCGGTTCCCCTGTTTCAGGGTCTGGTAAGCCAAACTGACTTCATCTTTTTGTTCTTCGTTTTGATTTGTCATCCCTAGTACCCCCGCAACAATAAAAAATCTGTAATACCATTCAACATGCGGAGCAAATTTCCTCTTTTCCCGATATCAATGTATCACATTTTTTCCGGCGCCGCCACACCCAATATGGCTAACGCCTGCCGAATCGTAGTTTGTACTGCTGTCACCAATGCCAGGCGGGCCGTTTGCGTTGCCGCCGACGTGCCGATAATCCGGCACTGGTTATAAAAAGTATGAAAGAGTCCGGCTAAATCATGGACATAACGTGCCACCCGGTGTGGCGCCCGTTCCCGGGCGGCCATAGCCACCTCTTCAGGGAACTGACCAATTTTTTTAATCAAATCCACCTCGGCTTCTTCTTGCAAAGACTGCAACGCTTCCATCAAGTCCTTGTCCTTCTCGCGCGCCAGCGTCTGATAATCGGCAACGGTAATGCCCGCCTCGGCTGCCTGACGGAAAATACTGGATATCCGAGCATGGGCATATTGGATATAGTACACCGGATTGTCGTTGGAATGGGACTTAGCCAAATCCAGATCAAAATCCAGCTGGCTGTCAATGGAGCGCATAATGAAAAAGAAGCGCGCGGCATCCCGGCCCACCTCCTCCATCAGTTCACCCAGCGATACCCCCTGCCCGGTCCGCTTCGACATTTTAACCAGTTCACCCTTCTGGTACAGGCTGACCATTTGGAGAATCAGTACCTCCAAACGTTCCGGCTCATACCCCATCGCCGCGATAGCGGCCTTCACCCGGTTGATATAGCCGTGATGATCCGCTCCCCAGATGTTGATAACCCGCTCAAAGCCTCGCCGAAACTTGTCGCGATGATAAGCAATGTCCGCCGCCAGGTAGGTGGGGACACCATTGTCCCTGACCACCACCCGGTCTTTGTCATCGCCATACGCAGTGGATTTTAGCCAAAGGGCTCCGTCTTTCTCATAGATATCACCGCTGCTCTGCAACTGATGGCAGGTTTCATCGATGGCATGATCCCGATGCAGTTGACGTTCACTGAACCAGTGGTCAAACGTCACACCGAAAGCTTCCAAATCCGACTTCAATATCTCTAATTTTTCCTGCAGGGCAATCTCTTTAAATGCCGCCCGCCGTTCTTCTTCCGTCAGCGCCAGGTAGCGGTCCCCTTCGCTGTTAATAATTCTCTGCGCCGTATCAATGATATCCCGGCCATGATAACCGTCTTCGGGAAATACCACTGCCTGCCCAAATAATTCCCGATAGCGGGCGTCCACAGAAACCGCCAGATTATCAATTTGGTTGCCGGCATCATTGATATAGAATTCAGTCTGCACATCATAGCCGGCAACCCGGAACAGATTGGCCAGCGCACTCCCCACCGCTGCTCCCCGGCCATGCCCCACATGCAGGAGTCCGGTAGGATTCGCGCTAACAAACTCGATCTGCACCCGTTCTCCGCCACCAGCCGTTGATGCGCCGTAATTTTCTCCGGCGGCAAGAATACTGATCATCATTCCGTACAACCAATCCGGTTTTAAGTAGAAATTGATAAAACCGGGACCGGCCAACTCTGCTTTTTCCAGCCAGGGGGCCTGCAACCGGTCAATGATCGCCTGGGCAATCGTACGGGGATTGCTCTTTACGGCCCGGGCCGCTTGCATCGCAAAATTAGTGGCATAATCGCCAAACTCCTTCTGCGGTGGTTCCTCCAAATTAACCGGCGGCAAATCGCCGGCGGCGAAGATTCCCTCTTTCGCCGCCGCTTCTGCCGCCGCTTGGATCGCTGTTTGCAACTGTTCTTTAATATCCATGTTTGCGTCTTTCCCCCTGTATGGTTATCGACAATATGTTGCTGCTTTGCCTCCGTCCGTCAATCTCCAGTTCATACCGGACCGTGACCTGCAACAGCAAAGGTTCCGCCGCATCACCTTCCCGGATCACCTGTACCGCCAGTTCCGCTGTATCCACCGCCATATCCATGGTCCCATAGGGAGTGACATACAGTGAATGACTTTTGTGATCAGGAATGAACTCCTGTTTCTGCTGAATCTTTCCCATCCGTAACAGAACCACCCGTTGCGGATACAGTTTCAGCACGGTGAGCGCCCCTTCCATGCCGCTGACTTCCGTTTCATCATAACTGACATAACGGACTCCATTCTTATTATAATAACGCCCTGTCGTAAATAATTCAATCCTATTTTCTTCGCCGTCACCATCTCTTTGCAAACCTTCGACGGTCACCAGCACATTTTGCTCCATACTTCCTCGCTACAGCTTCTTCTCTATCGCCTGTATCACGGTATCCAAAACCTTAATCCGGGCATAATTTTTTGAATTGGCTTCAACAATCGTCCAGGGAGCCTTCAGCGTACTGGTCCGCAAAAACATTTCATCCACTGCGGCTTCATACTGTGCCCACTTCTCCCGATTACGCCAGTCCTCGCCGGTGATTTTCCATTGTTTTTCCGGATTGGCCGTACGCTCTTCAAACCGTAACCGTTGTTCTTCTTTGTCAATATGCATCCAAAATTTAACCACGACCGCCCCATGATTAATCCACTGTTCTTCCATTTCATTAATCTCCTGGTAGGATCGCCGCCACTCTTCCGGTCGGCAAAATCCTTCCACCCGCTCCACCAGTACCCGTCCGTACCAGCTGCGGTCAAAAATCGCCACATGGCCGGCTTTCGGCATCTTCCGCCAAAAACGCCATAAATAGGGATGCTCTTTTTCCTCGTCGCTTGGCGCGGCAATCGGTACCACAGTGTAGCCCCGGGGATCCATGTTCTGGGTCAAACGCCGAATCGCGCCGCCTTTGCCCGCCGCATCCCAGCCTTCGAACAGAACCACCACCGGAATCCGCTTACGATAAAGCATATACTCGATTTCTCTGATTCGTTCCTGATATTCCTTTAGTTTTTTCTGGTACGCATCGTCTTTCAGCGTTTTACTTAAATCTACCTGCGTGATCACCGACGAGTCCATTGACGGAGACCCGTCAGCCGCTGCCATCGTGGTCAGCAGCGGTTGATCCGCCGCTGCGTCGGCATGAGTCACTTCCTGAACCCGCACCTCTAGGGCATTCACCAGCGTCGTCAGCAGTTTCACCGTAGCAAACCGGCGGTTATGAGCTTCCACAATCGTCCAGCGAGCGTAGCTGGTATCGGTTTTTTGAATCATTTCTTCAATGGCCGTCAAATATTCATCATATTGTTTATGGTGTTGCCAATCCCGCTCCGTCACCCGCCAGGAAGCCGCCGGATCCTTTGCCAGTCTTTTCAGGCGGTCGGCCTGTACTTTTTTACTAATATGCAAAAACAATTTGATGATCAGATAGCCATCATCCGCCAACTGCCGTTCAAAGGCGGGGATATCATGAAAGGCCGCATGCAATTGCTGCTCATCGCAAGTTTTGTCAATCCGTTCAAATAGCAGCCGGCGGTACCAGCTGCGATCAAAAATTGCCAACCGTCCCCGGGATGGCAAACGGGTCCAAAACCGCCACAGATAAGGCCGGAGACTTTCCTCCTCATTGGGAGCTTGTGTGGCATACACGTTAAATCCCCGGGGATCCAGCGCCTGTATCATTTCGTTGATCAGGGTTCCTTTACCCGCGGCATCCCAGCCTTCAACCACAACGATCACCGGGATATTCAAGTCCCGGGCTTGGCGTTGCAATTCGCCCAGTCGGTTCCTCAACTCATCAATTCGGCCTTTATACTCATCCTTTGTAATTTTTTTGGTCAGATCCACTTTTTCCAGCATACGAGTCTCCCCCTTTGCCAATTCAGGTTCTGAATTCATCGATTCAGTCTAAATTCTCCCACTGACTTTCGGGATATTTTTCCCGGAAAAAATCTCCGCCATTTCTTTTTTCAACCGTTGCTTGATTTTTTTCTTTTCACCGGGAATCAGCTCCCGTTTGGCGGTACCAAACAAATAATTGTCCAGGTCAAATTCTTTCAGAATCATTTTGGTGTGAAAAATATTTTCCTGGTATACATTGACATCAATCATTTGGTATAGATCTTTGGTATCGGCGGCAATATAATTTTGAATCGAATTGATTTTATGATCGATAAAAAATTTCTTACCACTGACGTCCCGGGTAAACCCTCTCACCCGGTAGTCCATCATCGCGATGTCGGGGTTAAAACTTTTAATCAAAAAATTCAGCGCCCGCAGCGGCGAAATCTTCCCGCAGGTAGATACATCAATGTCCGCCCGAAAGGTACTAATGCCTTCATCCGGGTGACTTTCGGGATAGGTGTGCACGGTAATATGGCTTTTATCCAGATGGGCCACCACTGCTTCCGGCAACACTTCCGCCGGCTCTTCTTCCCCTTCCGGTCCATGAATAATTTCCGAAATCAGCATAGTTACACTAGAGCCCTGGGGATCGTAATCCTGTTGAGCAATATTCAAAATATTAGCACCGATAATGTGGGCTACTTCCGTCAAAATATTCGTCAACCGCTCAGCGTTATATTCTTCATCAATATACGCGATATAACTGTCCCGGTGTTGTGGCGTCTTGGCATAGCAGATATCGTACAAATTAAAGCTCAGTGTTTTCGTCAGATTGTTAAAACCATACAATTTCAGTTTTTTTATTGACTTAATTTCCATTTTCTTCTCCTCGCATCAAAAATCGCCTATGCCGGTCGGCCCCAAATACAAACTGCCACATAGATATTCTGTGTTCATCGTCAAAGTCCTGCCAATCCTGGCGCGGGCCTCTCCGAATTCTCGCCGGCCCCTGTTGCACGTTTTAAATAAAGCCCAGGGAATGCAGAAATACGATCACCAATAACGCGGCGTTACATAACGGACGATGAAATAAAACGTCTGTATCAGCCGTCCATTCTGCAAAGTTCCCTGCTTGGACAATTCCTTCTCCAAATCGCACGATCCACACGATATCCGACAAACAGGGCGATCAGCAAACCACCCGCCGGTAACAACACATTAGACGACAAATAATCAAACCAGTCGAAAAAGTCCCTGCCACCAAAGGCCATTTCTCCCAAGAGGCTGGTCTTATCTGCCGACAAAGACGCTAGCACACCCACGCCGCAAATCAGCATAGCGTTGAAAAGCGCCGTCTTTTTCCGGGACCAGCCGAATTCTTCCATGCAATACGCCACCGGTACCTCCACCAGTGACAGCACGGCAGTCGTCGCCGCAATCGAGGTCAAAAAGAAGAAGGCCGCCAACCCCGATGAAAATGTTTCCCGCCCGCCTTTGCTCACACCGGCGAGCTGATCCCTTTTCATTCCTTCCGCTCTTTTGTTAATTATGCTTGTTATTTCTGCACCACCGTGAATTTTTCCACCATTTTCACCGGATAATAGGACTCCTTGGCTTTACGCAGACCTTCCAGACCCATATCCTCTTCCCGGTTCACATACGTCAGTTCCGACCACTCATAACGGCAAAAGCTCTGATTGATTACCGGATAAATCCCCCGGATGTCCGGATTCCCCTTTTCCACATGAACCACCGCCGTGTCATCATTAATTTGTTCGCCGAAGGTAAAAGCTTCTACCTTGTCGTTGAGCAAAATGACGCCGCCCTTGATCGACAGTTCCGTAAAATAATTCAGTACTTCAATGATGGCATCCCTTTCGCCGCTGAGAATCGGATCATCGTCACAACCCCGTCGTTCACACCACTCAATCAACGTGACGATGCAATCCGGTGCCAGTGCTTCGCACAACGGCAAATAACCCGACTCGCCATACGATCGGTAAAAACTGTTCACGTGATTTTTTTTCGAATGATATTTTCGCCCTTTTAAATCAATCAGATCCTGTACCTGATATACATAATCATAATTGTCCCGTTCGCCAACAAACGAAAACATATCAGGACGTGAGCGCTCCATCGCTTCGATCATAAACCGTTCCACTCCGGACATTTTAAACGGCTGCCCAATCGACTGAAAATATTTCAGCCACTGATCGATAATATCTCCCAACTGTTCCTCTGGCGCCACCGGCATCAGGGCAAACTCACGGCCATTCCAGACCGCTTTCATCAGCAGCGCTTCCTCAGACAGCATCCACTGAATGGAATACAGATTTCTCCACATAAACAAATTAGTAAAATTCAAATGAGCATTTTCATATCGTCTTTGTCGAAAATACCGGTCAAAAAGCGGTTTATCCCCTATGGTAATTGGTTGGAAGTTGATATAAACTCCTCCTTTGTAATACAATGGACTCAGCTACTATCCTATTTTTATGCAGAGGTGATTATTATGAGTAGACGGGCACCTGTCATTCTCGCCGGAGACTGCCCTTATTTGCAGAAGAAACAACAGATTATTGTCGTATACCGTGAAACGCGCAATCCGGGTCAGGCCGTTCCCGGCTATCAGGTGGAAGAAATGGAATGTGATTTCAGCGATGAATGTGGCCAGATCCCCTGTCCCTTACTAAAAAATGCGCCCGGGCATCCTCCCGGTATTGGCCTGGGCTGATGCACCAGGAAAGCATAAGGTCCTTCACGGAAACGGAAGGACCTTATGCTTTCCTGCCTATATTTTAACGCATTTCCTGGACAAATTCCAGCCGTTCTTTATCGGGTCCGGAAAAAAATAAAATCTTCTTGTTGCCCACGATACGGGGCTCCTCAAACAATATCGTTACCTGCTGTTCTTTCAGACGTTGCCACGCCGTATCCATATCCGGCACCCGAAAGGCAATATGATCCACGACGCCGGCCAAACGCTCCGCCGCTGGCGCCTGCATATATTGAATCAACTCAATAATCTGTCCCCCGGCCCGTAAAAAAGTCAACCGGACGCGTTCGTCCTGATATGATTCAACCGTCTCGCACCCCAACACCTGCTGATAAAATTCCCGGGAGCGTTCCGTATCCGAAATAACCATTCCAATATGGGCTATATCATACATTTTATTAGCCTCCCCCGCTACGTTACTGTTTCTTTTATTATACTCCACACAGTGGACTCTGACCACCTTTTTACCATTTTCACGCAATTGTATACTTTTGAAGCAAACAGGATTTTCCCATGTTCCGTCGAAAATAATATACTATCTAAACATCTCCATTTAACCCTTTGCCGCAAAAAACAAGCTTTCGCGGCATTTTCAGTCTCCGCCGGCAAATTCTTTATTGCAGCGCAAAAATACAGAAACCGCTTACTCCCGATCCACGCACTAGTCTTTTACAGGCGGACAATCGAGTGTAACTTGCCCTAATTCCACGTTACTTTCGGCAGCTCCGAATCCGGATGCAACCATAGGAGGTGGATTCCCCTGGACAAGAATTCGTTGTTCTCCCCCAGTGCCCATTTTTCATGGCTAATTTCTTTTATCTCCTCGATATTGGCTCACCACATGTTAGCAAAACTTTTTTTCGTTGCCTTTTTTTTGCTTTGTCTGGGACCGGCGGCAACGGCGCCGGGGCGTGCCGACACGCCGACCAATCAGCAGCAACGCCTGGATGCCATTGAACAGCAGCTTTCCGGCCTCCAAATTGAAGTCCGGCAGCAAATTGCCGAACGCGAAAAGCTGATTGCCCTGCTGCAGCAGCGACAAACGGGAAACTGGCAACGTCCCCAGTCCCCTTCCCGCCAGGATGCCTCCGGCCGGACCTTTTGGGTCAGTGCCTACACCCAGCGGGAAGAAGAATGTGGCCGTTCACGTGCCAGCTATGCTTATGGCCGTACCGCTTCCGGCGTTAGCGCCCGGGAAGGGACTACCGTAGCTGCCGGTCCGGGAATCCCGTTCGGCACCGTAATTCTGATCGAAGGTATCGGCATTCGGGTGGTACAGGACCGGGGCGGCGCGATTCACGACAACTGCCTGGATGTATTTTTTGACGAAAATAATTACCAAGAAGCCGCGTCTGTCGGACGTCGCACACGCAACGCACGGATTCTGCAATGGGGCAATGGCAATCCCATCCCCGAATAATTTCATTTGGATCATCACAGGCCCCGGCGAACTGCACTCTGGCAGTTCACCGGGGCCTGTCCAGCAATTAGGCAATATCAACCGCCTGATTTATTGAGCGAAATATTTACCGGAAATATTCCACACCGGCCGCAAACAGGCGTTGGTCCTGTTTGCCTGGCACATTCCGCGCCACGGCTGCGCCAATCCTCTCCGAATGGCCCATTTTTCCCAACACCCGGCCATCAGGACTGGTGATTCCCTCAATGGCCGCCATGGCGCCATTGGGATTGTAACGAATATCATACGTGGGCTGCCCCGCCAAATCCACATATTGAAACGCCACCTGGCCGCTGGCAAACAACCGGTCGATTTCCTCCGGCCGGGCCACAAAACGGCCCTCGCCATGGGATACAGGAACACGATAAATTTCGTCATCATCCAACTGCGCCAGCCAGGGCGACGTGCGTGAAACAGCCCGGCAATGCGCCATACAGGAAATATGGCGGCCAATTTGATTAAACGTCAGGGTCGGCGATTCCTGATGCATGTCACGGATTTCGCCATAAGGGACCAACCCCAGTTTGATTAATGCCTGGAAACCGTTACAGATACCCAGCATCAAGCCGTCCCGCTGCTCCAGCAACTGAGTAATGGCTTCTTTAATCCGCGGATTCCGAAGCAACGCGGCAATGAATTTCCCGGAGCCGTCCGGCTCGTCACCGGCGCTGAAACCGCCTGGCAGCATAACAATCTGGGATTCACTGATCCGGCGGGCGATTTCCTGCACGGATTCTTCGATCTGAGCGGCGGTCAGATTCCGGACCACCATCACCCGCGCTTCCGCACCGGCCTGTTCAAAGGCCCGGGCCGTATCATATTCGCAATTGGTTCCGGGAAATACCGGGATAAAGACCTTGGGCCGGGCCACAGTCTGGCGCGAATGCCGCACCGCACCTTTGCCGGATGCCGTTGTCGCCTGCCAGGCCTCCGGTATCACCGCGAGAGTTGTTGCTCCGGCTTCCGGCCGCCCGGTGGGAAAAATCTTTTCCAGCGGCATCTCCCACGCGGTTTGAAGTCCTTCTAATGACATTTTAATGCCATCCACAACAAGAATCGGGGCACACTGCGTCACACCCAACGGCTGATAAGCAACGTTGCCAAACAACTTAGCCAGCTGGTCTTCCGGCAATTCCGCCGGCATCTCCAAGACCAAGCCACCGACATCCGGTGCAAACCAGTCCACAGCCGCTCCGTTCAGAATGGCTCCGAGGCGGTTGCCAAAACTCATCTTGCTGATGGCGGCCGCCACACCACCGATTTTAACCGGAGCCGCCGCCAGCACCTGGCCACCGGCCATTAAGCGCTCCACGGTGTCAAAGGCTGTGGTCAGACGGGTAAAATCAGGCATCCCCTGTTCATCCCTGCCGGCCGGGACATACACCACCCGGGAACCGGCTTGTTTAAATTCCGGTGAAATCACCCGCCGTACATCGACCACGCTGACCCCAAACGCCACCAAAGTGGGCGGCACATTCAAGTCCTTAAACGTACCGGACATGCTGTCTTTACCGCCAATAGCCGGCAAGCCCAGGCGTTTCTGTGCATAATAAGCACCCAACAACGCGCTGAATGGTTTTCCCCACTTTTGTTCATCGTTGCCCAGCTTTTCAAAATACTCCTGCAAAGTCAGCCGGATTTTGCGGTAACTGCCACCCAGTGCCACGGTTTTGGCCGCCGCTTCCACCACTGCATACAACGCGCCATGGAAGGGGCTCCATTTCGCCAGTTGCGCATTGTAGCCATACGTCATCACCGTACCGGTCACCGTATCCCCGGTCAATACCGGCAGTTTCGCCACCATACCGTCCACGGGCGTAATTTGATGACGGCCGCCAAACGGCATCAATACCGTTCCGGCGCCTATGCTGCTGTCAAACCGTTCCACCAGTCCCTTTTGGCTGCAAACATTCAGCTGACTTAAATTGTCCTTCCATGCCTGCGCCGCATCCGTGGTTTCACTCTCAAACTGTTGTTGAAAGTACCCGGTTGTCGCCGGTGCCGTTACCAGAACCCGGGCATGCTGACGGACACCGTTAGTGTTCAGAAATTCCCGGCTGACGTTCACGATCGTCTTGCCGCGCCAGCGCATGACCAGCCTCGGTTCCGCCTGAACAGAGGCAACCACCGTAGCCTCCAGATTCTCCCGGGTGGCCTGTTCAATGAACCTGGCCACATTCTGCGGTGCCACCACCACTGCCATCCGTTCCTGAGATTCGGAAATCGCCAGTTCGGTGCCATCCAGACCTTCATATTTTTTCGGTACGGCGTCCAGATTAATTTCCAGACCGTCCGCCAGTTCGCCAATGGCTACCGACACGCCGCCAGCGCCAAAATCATTACAGCGTTTAATCAGACGGCTTACCGCCGGATCGCGGAACAACCGTTGAATTTTGCGTTCCGTGGGCGGATTGCCCTTTTGCACTTCCGCCCCGCAGGTCAGCAGCGATTCCTCCGTATGTTCCTTGGAAGAGCCGGTGGCGCCACCGCAGCCATCCCGTCCGGTTCTGCCACCCAGCAAGATAATAATATCGCCCGGATCCGGCGCCTGTCGTACCACATTTTCCCGCGGTGCCGCCGCCATCACTGCGCCGATTTCCATTCGTTTGGCCACAAAATCTTCATCATACACTTCCGCCACCTGCCCGGTAGCCAGACCGATCTGATTGCCATATGAACTATAGCCGGCCGCCGCACCCGTGGTGATTTTCCGTTGCGGCAATTTCCCCGCCAGCGTATTTTCCACCCGGGTCCGGGGATCGCCACTGCCGGTAACCCGCATCGCCTGATACACATAAGAGCGTCCCGACAGCGGATCGCGAATCGCGCCGCCCAGGCAGGTGGCCGCACCGCCAAACGGTTCTATTTCCGTGGGATGGTTGTGGGTTTCGTTTTTGAACATCACCAGCCATTCTTCTTTGCCGGTCTTTCCTGCGTGATCGGTTACTGCCGCTGCCACCATAATGCTGCAGGCGTTAATTTCCTCCGACTCATCCAAATCCGGCAACCGGCCTTCCCGGCGCAGTTCCTTCATCGCCAGCGTGGCAATATCCATCAGACAGATATCCCGTTCGGCAGCCTGCTCGCCATAATAGGCCTGCCGGGCTTCGCAATACTCACGATGTGCCGCTGCCACCGGCTCGTTATACGTTCCTGCTTCAATCTCCACCGCATCAATAGCGGTAAAAAAGGTAGTGTGCCGGCAATGATCAGACCAATAGGTATCAATCGCCCGTATTTCAGTCACCGTGGGGTCTCGCCGTTCAGTATCACGGAAATATTGCTGGCAAAAAGCCAAATCCGCGGCACTCATAGCCAATCCCATATCCGTCATCAAACTCTGTAATTTCTCCTCGTCAAAGGAAATAAAGTCCTTCACTTCCAGCACATCCGCCGGCCGTTCCACGACCATTTCCAGGGTTGCCGGCTTGACCAGCGCCGCTTCCCTGGCTTCCACCGGATTGATGCAATAGTCCCTGATACGTGAAAAATCCGCATCCTCGATATCACCGGCTAAAATCAATACCCGGGCGGTCAAAATATCAGGGCGCTCCTGCTGAGTCAACACCTGCACGCACTGCGCGGCAGAATCGGCCCGCTGATCATACTGTCCCGGTAAATATTCAATGGCAAATACACGCTGTCCCGATGCCAGCGGTAAATTTTCTTCATAAATAATATCCACGGGCGGTTCGGAAAACACGATATCCCGGGCCCGCTCCCAGTCCTGATCGTCGATCCCGCTGACATCATAGCGATGAATCACCCGTACTCCGGTTAATCCCCGGATACCCAGATTGTCTTTCAGATCACGGAAAATGCCGGCAGCCTCTACCGCAAATTCCTCTTTTTTCTCCACAAATAAGCGCCGTACGGTTTTGCCCATATCGTCAGCCTCCTCTGTCATATCCATCAATTATCCTTGTAATAT
>DATMYQ010000237.1:0-3830 GCA_035560935.1 Patescibacteria group bacterium
CAATAAAAACATCTACAGTTACAGAAGCAACAGGGGCGCCCTGCGCCGTAAAGGAGGGAGCGGTTTGTCTCATTTCAGCACTATTCAGACGGAAATCACCAATAAAGGCTATTTGTTGGAAGCGTTGCGGCAAATGGGCTATGAAACAGAAGAAAACACCGTGATCCGGGGTTATCGGGGCCAGGAAACGGCGGTAGCGGTGGCGGCACGGGCCGGGCAGGGTTATGACATCGGTTTTTTGGCCCGGGAGGGTGGCGGATATGATATTGTGGCCGACTGGTTTGGGGTACAGGGAATCAAAGAACAGGATTTTGCCACCCGGTTGCGGCAACAGTACGCGGTGGCAACGGTGACGGATCAGGTAAACCGCCAGGGATTTCAGGTGGTAGAACAACAGGACGCCGACGGACGGATTCGTATTGTGGCCCGGCGGTGGGTATAACAAAAAGAGGGGTTATGCAAGCCGGCATAACTTAGAGTAAGGGATTGTGTTACTGACGGAAGCACGGAGGAGGGATTGACAGATGGAAAATTTAGAAGAACATACTTTTGCCGGGCAGTTTGACACGTATATCCGTTCGCGGTTCACGCTGATTGTGGTGGTAACGCCGGAGGAGGAACGGGCGATTGAGGAAGTGAAGGCGGTTTGCGAACAGCGCAACCGAACTTGCCTCAGCTGGGATGTGGCCGATGGCTTTGTGGTGCTGACCGGGCGCAGCAGTATTGATCTGAAGTGCAGGGATCCGCTGGTGGCGTTGGATTTGATGGAGAAAGCCAGCGCCGATAATTCCGGCGTCCTGTTTGTCTGCAAGGACTTTCATGATTTTTGGTCCAATCCGCCGGTGCGGCGCAAACTGCGCGGTATCGTGCAACGGCTGACCCAAACCCGCACTTCGCTGATTATTACCACGCCGCTGTCGCAGATTCCCGACGAACTGCAAGATGAGGCAGTGGTGGTGCGGCTGCCCCGTCCCGGTGGGGAGGAACTGGATAGCGTATTGGATCAATTGCTGAAAAGTGCCAATGTGAAGATCAATCTGTCGGAAAACGGACGGGAAAAAGTAGTGCAGGCGGCGATGGGAATGACTGCCGGCCAGGCCCGGCGCATCTTTTCCCAGGCGATTGTGACCTGCGGCGGACTGGACGAACGCAGCATTTCACTGATTACCGAGGAAAAAGCGCAAATGGTGCGGCAGAGTGAGGCGTTGGAGTTTATGAGCGCGGTGGAAAAACCGGAAAACGTGGGCGGCCTCGGGGTGTTGAAAGACTGGCTGCGGCTCAGGGAAAAAGCGTTCACCAAGGATGCCCGCGACTATGGCCTGCCGGCGCCGAAGGGGATTGCTCTGATTGGTATTCCCGGCACCGGCAAAAGTATGACGGCGAAAATGATCAGCAGTTTGTGGCAACTGCCGCTGTTGCGACTGGACGCCGGCGCGCTGTTTGGCAGTCTGGTGGGCGAGTCGGAGGATCGGACCCGCCGGGCGCTGCATATTGCCGAAACGATCGCTCCCTGTATTTTGTGGGTGGATGAAATTGAGAAGGCGTTTGCCTTTGGAACTGGTGACGGGGGAACCAGTCAGCGGGTGTTTGCCACGCTGCTGACCTGGATGCAGGATAAAAAAGCGCCTTGCTTTGTGGTAGCTACCGCCAATAATATCGCAGCGTTGCCGCCGGAATTGATGCGTAAAGGCCGTTTCGATGAGATCTTTTTCCTGGATTTGCCGCATCGGGCCGAGCGGCGAGATATTTTTGCCAGTCATTTGAGGAAACGGAAACGTTTGCCCCGGGAATTTGATCTGGACCGACTGGCGCGGGAAAGCGACGGTTATGTGGGTGCTGAGATTGAGCAGGCGGTGGTGGACGCCATGTATCTGGCATTCAGCGACGATCTGCGGGAACTGACCACCGAGGATATTTCCGTTTGCCTGAAGCGGCAGGTACCGCTGTCAGTGTCGCAACGGGAAAATATTCAATATCTGCGCCAGTGGCTGGAGGAAGGCCGGGCCCAGTCGGCGTCGTCGCCGGGTGAGGCTGAATGCGAGAGCACGCAGGGGCCGGTACTGCTGGAAATCGATCATTAATGGCGGCGTAAAAGGAGGATGTTCCCGGATGGATATGCAGGAATTGGAAATTATTATTGGTGCCGACGGCAAAGTCAGCGTCAAAGTGGCCGGGGCCAAAGGGGATCAGTGTCTGGAACTGACCCGGCCGCTGGAAGAGGCGCTGGGGCAGGTGGAGCAACGGGAATTCACGGCAGATTATTACCAGACCACCGCGATGCCTCAGCCGCAGCGTACCCGGGATGGAAAATAAACAAATCCGTCTGGCGGCGTTTGTGGAACGTTCGATGGCCAATGGACCGGGCTGTCGGGCGGTGATCTGGGTGCAGGGCTGCCATCGCCGCTGCCCCGGCTGCTTTAATCCGGCTATGCTGGACTTTGTTGGCGGGCAGATGATCGATGTGTCGGAACTGGCTCGACAGATTCTGGCCATCGACGGCATTGAAGGGATTACGCTGTCCGGCGGCGAACCGTTAACCCAGGCCGGACCATTGGCGCAGCTGGCGGAGTCGCTGCAGCGTCAGGGTTTGAACGTGGTGCTGTTTACCGGTTATGATGCCAAAGAACTGGCGGTACTGACCGACCCGGACCAACGGCAGCTGCTGGCAGCGGTGGATTTGGCGGTGGCCGGCCCTTACCGGCAGGAACTGCCGTCCCGGTGCTACCTTTGCGGTTCTGACAATCAGGAACTGGTATTTTTAAGCGAACGCCTGCGGTGGCATCCGGATTTGATTACCGGCTGTGACGCGGTGGCGGAGTTCATCATTGAAACGGACGGTCGCATCCGCGTCAGCGGCTTGCTGCGATAGCGGGAAAGGATGTTTTCGGGCCTTTGCACCTGGCGCACCGGGGCAGTATATGCCGATGATCACGGTGCATACCCTTGTCCGGGTAATGGGATGAAACATAAAAAATCCCCGGACCGGTGACAGACCGGAGCCGGGGATTTTTTGCCCGATTGAATTTACATAGAATCCGCGGGGTTAACCGTCTTTGCGGGAGTCCGGCGGTATCGGACAAGAGAAGGTGTTGCTGGCTGAAACCGGTTCTTCGGCGGCCGGCCGGCTGCGTTTTCGCCACCAGACCACGCCATAGATAGCGACGACCAGCAGCGCCAGAGCAACCAAACGCAAAGGGTTTTCCTGGATAAAGACCAAGTCATAGCCCATGACGACTTTAATGACCACCGGCGGCAATTTGCCCAGCACCGTGGCCCACATAAAATCCCGGAAAGAAATGCGGCTGATGGCGGCCACGGCTGTGATGATGCCGGAAGGCGCCAATGGCAGCAGGCGGGCGATCAGCAGCGCTTTAAAACCATTTGCGGCGCTGTAATCGTCCACCTGTTTCAGGTAGGGACTGCTGCAGATCCAGCGTTCGGCGCAGTGCCGGAGCAAATAGCGGGCGACAAAGAACATGACGATTGCTCCCAGGACCTCGCCGGCCCAGGAAACCAGGATACCCAAGACAATGCCGTACATAATGCCGGCGGCGCCGGACAAAATCATAAATGGAAAAACAATGGTAAACGTCATGACAACGAATAGCAGCAGAATAACGGCAACGCTCCAGAGACCGAAAGATTGCAGATAGATGGCGAGATGCTGAATATCGCCGTGTTTGAGGTAACCGTAGGTCTGATGGAAAAACTCAGGAAAAAATCCGTAAGTGGCGGCGCTAATCGCCAGGATGAAAGCCCAGCCCCAAAGTTTGTTCATTAACGATATGCTTCCTTTACCGTGATAATTTGTATGATCATTATATCATAAC
>DATMYQ010000238.1:0-5780 GCA_035560935.1 Patescibacteria group bacterium
TCTGGATCCATATCTGGTGATCAGTGTGATGAAAACTGAAAGCAAATTTTCACCGCAGGCCCGTTCGGCTAAAGGCGCTTTGGGATTGATGCAGATGATGCCGGACACCGGCGCTTGGGTAGCGGATCAGTTGGATATTTCGGATTATAAGACCAGTCGTTTATTGGACGCGGATTTGAACATTCGCTTCGGTGTCTGGTATCTGGCTTCTCTCAACAGAGAATTTAAAGGCAATGAAGTATTAATGCTGGCAGCTTACAACGCCGGACGGGGCAATGTGAAGGAGTGGGCCCAGCAGTATCGCTGGACGGAAGAGTTTCATCAGATTGAACAGATTCCGTTCCAGGAAACCCGGGAATACGTGCGTAAGGTTTTGCGGGACAGGGAGCAGTACCGCTCTTTGTACAGATAATTTCTTTTTGTAATAAGGGGGCAGTGCGGTTGCAAGCGCGAAAAACAGCCGTTAATGATAGGAATGAAGAACAATACAGGAAGGGACCGGGCGATTGGCAATGGAACCGGTTGCTGAGCCTTCTTTTAACCATGACCATAATGTTTGCTGCCGGTTGTGGCGGCGTCAAACCCGAAATAACCTCTTCCCCGCCGGCAGACGACAAGCCGGTAACGTTGCAAAAGGGGGGGCGATTGGTTTACGGCAGTATGCAGGAACCGGATACGCTAAACCCATTATTTTCTGATCTGGTAGCCACGGCAGAAGTCAGCAGTTTGATTTTCAGCGGACTGGTGAAGCGTAGTGCCAACGGCGAATGGCTGCCGGACCTGGTACGGGAAGTGCCTACGACAGCCAATGGCGGCGTCAGTCCCGACGGACTGACGGTCACTTACCGGCTGCGGTCCGGAGTGCCCTGGCACGATGGTGCACCGTTCAACGCCGAGGATGTTCGGTTTACCTGGCAACTGATTATGAACCGTCAGGCGCATATTGCCTCGAGGGACGGTTATGATAAAATTTCCCGGATTGATACGCCGGACCCCTATACCGTGGTGGTGAGATTTTCTGAAGTGTATCCGGGCTATTTGTCGTTGTTTCCCAGTATTTTACCCCGACACATTTTAGGAGTCGCTCCCGATCTGAACAAAGCGCCGTTCAATCGGAACCCGGTGGGGACCGGCCCCTTCCGATTCAAAGAATGGCGTGTGGCGGAAGCGGTGATTTTGGATGCGAATCCGTCCTATTTTCAGGGAAAACCGTTATTGGACGGCATTACGTATAAAGTGACTCCTGATGTGGCCATTTTGATGAACCAGCTAAAAAGCGGCGATGTGGATATTGTTGGTAATATCAATTTTGCGCAATTGGAGCAGGTTCGCGGTATGAACGGAATAAAGGTAACAGTTACTCCCAATATGCTGTGGGAACATTTGGACTTCAACCTGGATCTGCCCTTGTTCCAGGACGTAAAGGTGCGACGGGCCATTTCACTGGGTATTGACCGCGCAGCCATTACCAGCGGCCTGCTGAAGAATATCGCCACCCCGGTGGCTGGAGACCAGGCGCTGATTTCCTGGGCGTTCAACCCTATTTTGCGGGTTCCGTCCCGGGATGTGGAAGCGGCTCGTGCGTTGCTGCTGGAAGCGGGCTGGAAGCCAGGCGCAGACGGGATTTTTGTAAAAGACCGCCAAAAACTGGCGTTTACGTTGATGACCAATGCCAACAATAAGATTCGGGGGCTAGTGGCACAAAACATTGCCCAACAGTTGAAGGAAATTGGCATTGCGGTCGAGGTGCGTCCGGTGGATGCTACGGCGTTCTTTGATGACTTCCTGAAAAACCGTCGCTTTGAAATGGCCATGTATGCCTGGGTTCTGGGCAATGATCCGGATGATTATAGCCTGTGGAATTCACGGCGGATACCTGGCCGCTATAGTCCTGATGGCCAAAACTACCCGGGGTGGCGTAACGCGGAAGTGGATAAACTGACAGCGCAGGCGTTGACTGCAACCAATATGGAAGCCCGTAAGCAGATGTACTATCGGATTCAGGATATTCTTGCGGAAGAATGTCCCGCCATCCCGCTGTATTTTCATGGCAATATTGATGCTGCCAAAAAGAGGGTGGTTCATTTCCAACCGAACCCCACTGCGGCAGGAAATTTATGGAATGCCTGGCAGTGGGGCCTGGCGGTGGAAGAAAATAAAAACCGTTGACAGAGAACTGGTGCATGTGATAAAATATTTTTGTTGCTGATCGGTCATTGCATACGATGTAAGCGGAAGAAAAGCAGCACCAACAGTCAATGCGGTCGTGGCGGAACGGCAGACGCGCTAGCCTCAGGAGCTAGTGGGGGCAACCTCGTGGTGGTTCAAATCCACTCGACCGCACCATTTATTTTTGCAATCTTAAAGTTTTAGCACCTCATACCCATGCGGTTGTGGCGGAACGGCAGACGCACCATCTTGAGGGGGTGGCGGGGAGACCCGTGTGGGTTCAAATCCCACCAACCGCACCAAAGCTATGCACACTCGACAGCGTATAATCGACGTCGAGTGTTTCTTTTGATATAGTGATAGATTTTATCAATAGTGTAATTGGAGGCTGGACTCTGTCTGGCTTTTTTGTTTTTTAAAAGGGCACAGATGCTGCAAACCGGACTTGCAGCATCTGTGCCTTTTAAAACGTGTGGTGAAAATTGACGTTACCCGGATTTTATACCAGCCCTACATAAACTTTTACAGGAATATCGTCCACCGAAAATAAAATGGTCAGCGCCTGAAGGACCGGCAACGTAGCCTGTCCTTTAGCCCCGATCATCAGGGTGGGCGGTGAAATATCCAGACCACTGACATTGATTTTGCTATATTGCGTACAAGCGTTGGCGCAGACCATGTTGCCCATTTCCGATATGGCGCTTTGCGCCAGTTTGTCAAACTCCGCCAGCTCCATTCCCATCATCATTTTTGAGGCAAAGCGTTTGGCGGAATCAAGGTCCATGCCAATCAAAATAACGCCTTTGATGGAACCAATCATGGCAATATTGAGCAGAATCCCATCGTAGTCAATTGTGGAACCCACTAATGCGACACTTTTCTTTTCAACTTTCTGGAAACCGATTTGCGGCAGTATCTCGGCGAAAGCGACCAGAATGGGGTTGATCATTGCTACATCCATAGTATCGCACCTTTCTTAAAGCCAACCCCTAAAAATATACCGCCAAAATCGGTTTCCGCTAAGCATCTTTGCAATTTAACGCTGGGGCTGACAATTTCCGCAGTGTTTCCGTGAAACATGCTGGGGGGCGATACTCTCAGGCTATAGGCTTTCTCTTTTTTATTGATCATAGAGCAGGCAATTCCAGCAATAATATTTCCCAATTCAGCAACCATGGCTATGATTTCTTCTTTTCCTTTCGCGGGGCGACGCAGTATGGCTTCGGCAATCTTTTCCGCAGACTCGGTGGACAAATCCATCATCATCGTACCGGCGTACTGGCCGATAATACCGATCACGCAGGTGATTCCCTGAGAAATATAAGGGGTGTCAATATCTTCTGAATCAATGAACGTGACCGGAGTCTTGGCCATCCGGGTCACATTCTGCGCCAAAGCTTCTTTAAAAGCCTCGATAGCCAGTTCTCCCAGCTGGGAAAAAAGGGTGTCGGGCGCTAAAACGTTTTGAATAACTTTGGATAAAGCTTCGCCGTCAACCGGTTTTTGCACATACCCTAAAACACCGATACGCTTTGCCTCTGCTTCGGTTTCCTCATCCTTCATCGAACTGGCCAGAATAATCTTAGCTTTCGGATCATTTCTCAGCAAAGCCCGGCTGCATTCAAAACCGTCAGATCCCGGCATGGCGATGTCCATTGTTACAATGTCAGGTTTACTGGTATTATACATCTCAATGAGTTCCTCTAAGGAATCAGTTTCTCCAACAACTTCATACCCTTGCTCTGTTAAGGCTTCTGTAACGATCATGCGCGAAAATGGTGAATCATCAACAACCATCACTTTGATGCCCATTAGCAACACCTCCATTTCAAAATCCCCATAACAAATATATTCGCCAAAAAAGTCGTAAATCTTTCTAATTTCTAAAAATTCATCAATTATTTTCGAATTACTGAACCGAATGGATAATAGCAGGTATTTCAGGAAAATTCGTGAGGGAAGAGGTATAGGGGGCTGACTAAAAAAGCGATTGAGAAAAGAGTCGCCGGAAAGTGTATACTATCGTATAGTACCGTCAAAGACTAATTCGCTTTATAATAGAGAAGAATTAATCTTTTTTGCGGTAGATTGATTTTTGACGAAGGGAGGAATTAGTGATGAATAAAAAAATACTATGTGGACTCATTGCAGGAATTATCGTTGCCGCGCTTAGCGGCTGTAGCGACAGCAAGCAGGATGCCGGCGGCGCACCTGCTCCGGCGCCGACGCAACAGAAGCAGGCTGCCGCACCGGCTGCAAATCCTGCTCCTCAGGTCAACACGGACTACAGCAGGTATCTCTCTGTGGAAGAGGTGCAAGGCATTACCGGCAAACCGAATTTAAGCTTGAAATCGATCGATGCGAAAAAAAGCGGGGAAGCCAACGATCTGACTTATTCAACCGCTGATGGCAAGGTCATCATGACGGTTCAGGTTTTACGAGGCAACGATTACGATATGTACTACAACAATCTGCGCTCTCAAGATTATAAAGGAATATTCGAGCAGGCTTTTTGGGGGCCCAGGCAGGCCAATCCTCCCGAGCTGCTAGGATTTCGCAAAGGGGACACGCTCATTGTTATTTCGACGAAACTGAATGGCAAAATACCGTACTTAGATACGGATATGATGGCAAAGGCGGCGAAGCTGATTGCATCCAGGCTGTAGTTCGCGCTTTGGGCTGTGATTTTCTGCAAGTGCAGCACAAAATCTTATTTATGAAAAATAATGGAAAGTGATGGTACTATGATGAAAAGAATGCATGGGGTTTTAGGATTGCTTTTAGCGGTTATATTTATCGGCGGTGTAATGACTTCACCGGCAAGCGCGGGGAACGTTTATGTGGCGGGGGCGTTGGCCGGCGAGTCTTTCTACAAAGATGGTTCCGTTGTCGCATTTGAGGCCGTTTTGTATCAAGACGGTGAATCATTTTGGGGCGACTGTGTCGATGCCGATGGTTCGTCATCAAAAATAACGGGTACGATCACCGGGAATGCGCTGAGCTTTTTTAAAACCTATGACGGTGATAATCATCGCGTTCAATATGCCGGCGATCTGATTCCTGAAACGAACACGGTAACCGGGCATTGGAGAATGGATCCGAACAATATCAACACAGGTACTTTTAAAATGACGATCAGGGGAAATAAAATGTAAGATCAGTTTAAAGTTTTTTGTGCCGTCAAACTCTGTGGGTTAAGAACTGTTTGCGCTCTCTGAGGATGCTACTGTATCCAAGAGGATACGCTGCTGTTGGTGGAACTGGTGTAACAGAGTTTAAGATCAGGCGGGAAAATCATATCAGCTAAAAATAACTAGGATACATAACAACCATGCTACACAAGTAGTATGGTTGTTTTCATCAGTACCGTTATACGTGGTCTTTTAACTTCATTTTACAATTGGCAAAACAAATTTCCTAGATGTATAAGAGTAATTCTTTGCCTTACCGTTTATGAGGGAAAATTGAAGAGTGAATCATTGTTTGGGGGCGACTGGAAACGGAAATTTGGCCCGGAATTGGGCGGCCAGTTTCGATTGTTTTGGCTGCGGCAGGATATTTAATCAGGGGTCGAGAAATTGTAAAAGCAGAGAAAAAGAGCGACGGAGAGC
>DATMYQ010000239.1:0-25405 GCA_035560935.1 Patescibacteria group bacterium
GATGTTTACTGTCGATTTTTTAGCTTATTTATCCTATTATCGGTTTATTTATTTCATAAATGGTGCATTGGTGTGATGAATTATCCTGTTCCAGTCGCGACTGTTTGAAATTCCCCGGTCAATAGATTAGAATAGAAGCTGGAATTCGTGATCGAGGTGTAAAATGGAACCAATAAAAAAAATCAGCGTGGTCGATTCCGTTGTGGCGGCTATGCTCACGGCCATTCAAAACGGTCGCTTCACACCCGGCCGTAAAATCCCTTCCGAGCGGGTATTAACTCAGGAGTTTGGCGTCAGCCGCACCGCTTTGCGGGAAGCATTTCAAAAACTGGAACAATTGGGTAAAATCACAATTCGTCAGGGCGACGGCACCTATCTGAATCCGCCGGCGCCGGAAAACATCCGGGATGAGCTCTGCCTGGCCTTTGATCTCGGTACCGCCGGCATGAATCAATATCTGGAAGCCCGGGAAAGTCTGGAAACCGCAGCCACCCGTCTGGCCATCGAAAGGGCGACACCGCACGAGATAGAAAAGCTGGGTCGCCTCCTCCAGGAGCAGGAAGAACAACTCAATAACACCACGGCGTTTGCCGAGCTGGACTTTAAATTTCACCACACTCTGATGCAGACAGCCAAAAACAAGATCATCCTGCAATTCTGGCTCTCTATTGCCCCGCTGATTCGCGAACAGCAGGACCGTGTGGCGCCCATTCCCGGTATGAATGTCCGGGCTTTTAAAGATCACGTGAAAATTGTTGCCTGCATTTCCCGTAATACCCCCAAACAAGCGCAGGGTCTGATCCAAAAACACCTCAGTATGGTTTTGGGAGATCTGTTAACCGGTATCTCCTTGCGACTGGATGCAGGCAGTAAGAACACAACAGAAAAATAGCAAGAAACAGGCGATTTTACGCTGCTATGCAGTATAAAATCGCCTGTTTCTTATCCGCCTAACCAATATTACCGTAAAGCCAGCCACAGCACCTTTCATTTCTCCCGCCGGCAGACAGGGAAAAGCCGGGCTGCGGCCCGGCTAGTTGACAAACTCCGATGCTGATTTGCTGAGCATAATCGCAAACTCACGGCTCACTTCGAAGACTCGGACATGGTCCGACCAACCCTCGCCTTCCAGAAATGGCATTTCATTGGCAATAAACTCAACGACTTCTTCCATAGAGGAACAAAACTGGAAGTCCTGCAGGTCCGGCGTATTGATGTAAATCAGAAAACGCGGTTGACCGTTCATACTTCTCCCCCTCCTCTTCAATTTTCGTCACTGGTTTGCCTGATGCCACCTATTCAGAAAACGTATGAGACGTTTTCTCGAACGCTGATTCTTGATGGGAACCACTGTTCTTTTTTTGTTGGCATTTACATCATTATCGTGATAAGCGTCTCATTTATTTAGTGTTTTTTTGTCGAAAAAACTGTTTTTTTGTAAATTCTTATTCTTGGGCCTCAAAATATCCTTCTGTCCACAAATAACCCAACATGGCTCCCTGGCTCATAAAATCCCGGACTCCTGGTAAATCGATGGTTTTTCGGACGATGGTATGACCTTCTTTGTTTCGGTTGAACGCCCATACTTCCTCTGGTGTCAGACCATTGGCCAAAAATGGCGAATGCGTACTGATCAAACATTGCGTCTGTGCCGACAGCGTCCGGAAATCGCCGGCCAATCCCGGCTGCAAGCGGGGATGAATGCCCGTCTCCGGCAAATCCATGCCTGCCAGTGCAGGTTGCGCCATATCCGCCAGCCCGATCAAATGTGCCAGCAAAGACAGGGTACCCTGCGACAGGTCGGTCCGGGATAACAGCCAAGCCGCCGGATCGGGGGCAACGGTCAGCAATCCGGTGGCCCCGGGAATTCTCTCTTCCAAAACTTTGAATATTTCCCGTAACCGTTCCGGTTGCTCATTTTGCAGCAGCCGTATTCCATCCAGCAATTGTTGCCTCACTGGTGCCGGACCGGAGCGATACACCGCTTCTCCGGCAAAGCGCCAGGCGGCTATGTAACGGCGTAATGCCGAAATCCGCGGATATCCGTTCATCTGTCCGAGAATGGCCACCGCCGGGACATCCGTTGTGCCCAGCATCATTTCGGCAGTGGGATCATGCTCATCCGGCATTTCACCCAGCGTAATCCGTACCATGCCGTTTTTGCCGTCCAACATCCGGAAAGGGTTGCTGCGCAGCCAACGCCGCCAGCGAATCCATTCCTCGGCCACAAACGGCCCATTCTCGTTCTCGTCAACAGCCAAGTGATAAATAATGCCTGGCGACTCCGGTCGCTCCCGGTACTTGATTTCAATGACAATCGGACCTTGTGCACCCCATGTCCGCATTTCTTTGAACCGGCCCCGGCGTTCCCAGGCCATCCGCAGACCGTCACGGAAACACTCGGCTAAAAAAGCAAATACATCCAGTAGCGTTGATTTGCCACTGCCGTTGGCGCCCAAAAAGGCGGTAACCGGCATCAGGCCTTTTATCTGTACGTCACGCAGACAACGAAAATTCCTCACCGAAACGGCTTCCACCCGCGGCAGTCCCTGCCCCCGTGTTCTGTTCATGCTTTCCCTCACTTCCCCACACAGCTTCCCAGCCTACACTCCGCAATGTTTTCCGCCAGGCTTTGAACGTCCACCGCAACACAAAAAACGGAAACAAGCTTTTATATTGGATTTATTCCATACGCTGCAGCTTTTACCTGCCGTTTGCCCAGAAAAATCTCAATATTTTCGTTTATTGATACTTTTTACTCTAACATTCCTTTCGCCCGGTAAATTTTCTCCGCCGCCAAACGCCAACGGGAAAGAAAGCGGGCAAATACCGCCACTCCGGCCAGATAGATCAGGCTGGTCAACAAAAACGCCCGGGGAGCTCCCACCGCTGCCGCCAAGCTGCCGGTCAACAAACTGCCGATCGGACCAAAGCCGCCGAAAGTCAACGTATACAAGCTCATGACCCGTCCCCGTTTGCTTTCGTCGACCAGCGTCTGCAGCGCCGTATTGGTAGCCGCCATCTGGGCGATCATCCCAAAACCGATAATGACCGCCAGCGGCAACGCTATATATAACGAGCGGACAAACGTAAACAGCACCAGCGCCGTTCCGCCGACGCCCGCCGCACCGAAAATAACCCGTTCCAGCCCCCGTATGCCGCTGCGGGAAGCCAATGCCAGGGTTCCCAGCAGCGCCCCCACTCCAAAACAAGTCATCAGTCCGCCCAGAATGGTCGGCCCACCGCCCAGCACTTCACCCACAAACACCGGTAGCAACACTAACACCGGCATACAGGTCAGGGAACTAAAAATCAGCAGCAGCAGGGAAGTACGAATTGGCAATGACTGATACGAATACCTCATACCGTCCCAAATTCCCTCCAGAATATTTTCCCGCTGCACCGGCCGGGCTTCCCGGACCGGTAACCGCATCATCAGCAAGGACACCAGCACGGCCCCGTAACTGATACCATTAAGTAAAAAACAAACGCCTTCACCAAAAAAGCCAATCGCCACACCGGCCACCGACGGGCCGATAATCCGGGCGGAATTGAACATCGCCGAATTCAGTGCAATGGCGTTAGGCAAATCGCGTTCTTCATCGACAATTTCTGAAATAAAAGACTGACGGGCCGGCATATCGAAAGAGTTAATTACACCCAAAACGATATTCAGCAAAGCCAATTGCCAAATCAGTACCTGCCCGCTCAGCACCAATGCCGCCAGCGTTAACGCCTGCAGCATCGACAGTGCCTGCGCCACCACCACCGTACGGTAACGGCTGTAGCGGTCCAGCATGGCACCGGCAAACGGAATCAAAACCAGGCCGGAAATCTGCCCGGCAAAATCAATCGTGCCCAAAATTTGCGCGGAGCCGCTTAATCTGTACACCAGCCAGATCAGTGCCGTCCGCTGCACCCAGGTTCCCACCAGCGACAGCCCCTGTCCAAAAAAATACAGCCGGTAATTGCGGTGGGAAAAGGCGCGAAAAGTTTGCGGCAACTTGGAAAGCTCATTATCTGGCATTGCGTCTCCACCTCTCCCGACCCAGGTATCCATACCGGCGAATGGCCGGCTAACGTCGATATTATAACATAATTCGACTCTTATTACTCTGCCATTTTCTTTGATCCTGTTCCTGGCGTTTCCTGCAAATAATCTGCGAATCCCGCAAATTTCCCCAGCCTCTTGGAGGATAAAAAGAAGATTATGGCGAATATTTTTCACCAGAAAGAGTAAGCAAGGAGACACGAACACCATGAACAACAACAATAACCAAACCGGTACACCGGTGCGGATGTGTGATACAGACCTGATTGATGAAATGAAACTGGCCGTTGATGCGGAAAATTTACCGGTGAAATTCAGCACCACCGATGTATTCCAATGGATGAAGGATTTTCATATTCAACGTCCGGACGGCACGGATTATCCCAGTATTTCAAGAGAATCACTGGCAAATTATTCAAAAAACACGCCCATTACAAAAAAGCGCAAACAAAAAGTGTTGTATACGAGTCCGGACGGAAAGAAGTTCTCATTTTATCCTTTTTAGCGGTGCGCTGCTACACTGTACTACTGGCAGTGGCCGGCATAAAAAAGCGACAACAGCGAAATGTGGTTGCACATCGCCGTTGTCCGCTTTTTTGTCTGCAAAGAAAAACACTGCTTTATCGTTAGTCATCGTGTCTGGAAAGAGCATTTTTAGGCAGCAGCCCCTTCCTTCACGCAGCAATCATTTCACACTGAGCGCAACAGCACCGGGATAATCTCATCCGCCACGAACCACAATGCAACACTCAGTAGCACCGTCATCAGCAGCGCAAAACTTAAACATACCGTCTCATGCCGCAGACTGTTCAGATAATGTGGCGGGATCAGTAAATAGGCCTCCCGAATTTGTTCCGGATTGTAACTGGCCCAGCGAGTCCGGGAAAATTCCCGGCGAACCGTTTCCGCTTCCGCTTCCCGTACCATTCGAGCCAGCGGCGGCAGGCGGCCACTGCGGTACAAATCACCGTTAACCACATATTCAAACTCCACCCGGGGACGGCACTCTCCGTTACTATTAAACGGCAGATTCAATTGTTTCAGCGGCAGTTGGACATCCGCCTGCGGCCAGTTGCCAATCCGGTAGCTTTTGCGGATGCTGACCGCCAGCCACATCGCGGCCGCCAGAGAAGCAATCAACGCCAAAGTCACCGTAACGAACACCAAAAAAATCCCCATCGTCATTCTCGATTCTTCATTTATTACTATTGCGATTTCCGGTAAAGCCAAGCCGCCATGAAGCATTCCCCACCAGAGAAGGCTCCCGGCCAACGCCAATAAAACCGCTAATCCCAGCCCTTTCACTCCCCGGGACTGGCGACGAAACGCCCACCCACTGTCCACTGGCAGGTTCTGCAACCCCACAAGACCAATGGTCCGGCGAGCCACTTTTCTTGACAAATTCGCTGCCTTTTCCTCTGGTCTGGATCCTGTTTCCCGTTTCATCCATCTCACCATCCGGGTCTTGCTCCCATGTCAGAAAATGCCACTCTGCATAGCAAGAATATTCGTATCGTCTTTAATACATAAAAGCCTTATCTTAAAATATATGTTTTCTGCGTCTTCCAGCAAATTCCTGCCGAAATCAGGAGACCGGCACCCTCGTCTCCTTTATCCCTGTCTTTTCCACGTTTTCTCCAAGTTACCTGCCAATCTTGCGTAAAATTTATTGTTTTTTTTAGCCCCGCCGCTTTTTTAAATGCCGTCGATCTGCTTTTATACTTTTTGTCTAAAAAGATGTGATAATCTTCCCCATATATGGTAGAGTATTGTCTGGAGGTGATACCATGAGCGAAATTCGCATGCTGACCGCCGGCGAACAGGGTTTGGTCCTGGAATTCGGCGACAGCATTGATGAATCAGTCAATATTCGCGTACATCAGACCGCCCGTCTGCTACGGCAAAAACTTGCCGGTGATCTGATTGAAGTGGTTCCGACATACCGTTCCCTGATGATTTATTTTAATCCACTGCGCATTCGCCGGGAAGAAATAATCGGCCGGATCCGCAGTCTCCTCACAGAAGGCGGTGACGTCGCCGCTCCGTCAGGAGATGCCCGGGTCGTCCGGATTCCCGTCTGCTATGGCGGCGAATTCGGTCCGGACTTACCCTTTGTCGCCCAGCACAATCGCTTGACGGAGGACGAAGTGATACAGATTCACACCGCGACACCCTATCTGGTCTATATGCTGGGCTTCACGCCGGGCTTCCCCTACCTGGGAGGTATGTCCGAACGCATCGCCGCTCCCCGTCTGGAACAGCCCCGCACCAGCATTCCGGCTGGTTCTGTCGGCATTGCCGGCAGCCAAACCGGTTTTTACCCGATCGCCAGCCCCGGCGGTTGGCGCCTGATCGGCCGGACGCCGATCCGGGCCTTCAATCCCCAATCGGAGCAAGCTTTCCTGTTTGATGCCGGTGACTATCTGCAATTTGTCGCCGTTTCCGCGTCAGAGTACGAAAGAGTGCGACAACAGTCTGACGCCGGTACCTATCAGCCGGAAACCTGCCGGCTGGCGAAAGGGGGCGCCCCCTCATGATCGAAGTGATAAACGGCGGCCTGTTCACCACCGTCCAGGATTCCGGACGCTGGGGCTATCAGGCCTACGGCATGCCGGTGGCCGGCGTTATGGACCGCTACGCGTACCAAATGGCCAATCTGCTGGTGGACAATCTGGACGGTGAAGCCGTGCTGGAAATGACCCTGCAAGGCGGAACCTACCGGTTTCACACGGCGGTCTGGATTGCACTCTGCGGCGCAGAGATGGCGGCCACATTAGACGGTGCCCCGGTCGCCAACTGGTCCTCCTTGGTGGCGCCGGCCGGCAGCGAACTGGCGCTGGGCTTTGCCACCGCCGGCTGCCGCGGCTATCTGGCCCTGCGAGGCGGACTAGACGTACCGCAGGTGCTGGGCAGCCGCTCCACCTACACCCGGGGCAGTGTCGGCGGTATCGATGGCAAAGCGCTGACTCTGGGTTGCCGGCTACAAGCCGGCGCCCCGGAACAAAACGGACAGCGCCGCTTACTGCCCCGCATCCTGGTACCCGCATTTTCCGAAGACATTGAACTGCGGGTGCTGCCAGGACCCCAGGACGACCTGTTTACCGCCAACGGCCTGCATACATTATTTTCTTCATCCTATACGGTTTCCGCCGATGCTGACCGTATGGGCTACCGTTTGGAAGGACCGGCGGTGGAGCACGCCGGCAAACCGGACATTATCTCCGACGCTCTTTGCCAGGGCGCCATCCAGATCCCCGGCCACGGCATGCCGATCATTATGCTGGCCGACCGGCAAACCACCGGCGGTTATCCGAAGATCGGCACGGTGATCGGCTCCGATCTTCGTCGTCTGGCGCAGGCCAAGCCCGGCGACCGCATCCGCTTCTCCCGCTGCACCGATCCGGATGCGGTCGCCGCACTGCAAGAAGAAGAATCCTGCTACCAGGCAGCTCTGGATGCCTTCCGCAGCAAACCTGCCGGCCGCCGCTGGGTGGTCCGGGTGAATGGCCGGACGATGCCGATCCAATTTGAAGAAAGGTTGTGAAGATATCATGTTAAGCATAGATTTAAACTGTGATATGGGCGAAAGCTACGGTGTTTACAATCTTGGCTACGACGCCGATGCCATGCCGTACGTGACTTCCATCAACGTTGCCTGCGGCTTTCACGCATCCGACCCCATCAATATGCTAAGAACCGTCCGGCTGGCCAAACAACACGGCGTTGCCATTGGCGCCCACCCTGCCTTCCCTGATCTGGTCGGCTTTGGCCGGCGGGTGATGGCCGCTTCTCTGGAGGAAATCAAAGCCGATGTCATGTACCAGATTGGCGCCCTTTGGGGGCTTTGCCGCTCGGAGGGGCTGACTTTACAGCACGTAAAGGTGCACGGCGCTCTCTATAACGAGGCGGAAAAAAACATTCAGACCGCCGCCGCTATCGCCGAAGCAATCCAGGCGGTGGATCCGAATCTGTACATGGTTTGCCTCGGCAATTCTCAGATGGTGGCTGCGGCCAAACAGGTGGGCGTGAAATATGTGGAGGAAGCCTTTGCTGACAGAGCTTACACGCCTCAGGGCACGCTGGTTTCCCGCAAGCTGGAAGGCGCGGTCATCCACGACGTCCATACCGTGGCCGAGCGTGTGCTGTCGATGGTGAAAAACCGGCAGGTCGCCTGCATTGACGGCGCCCTCATCCCCATCAGCGCGCAGACCGTATGCGTCCATGGCGACACCCCCGGTGCGGTGGATATGATCAAAACCATCAGCGCCACCCTGCAGAAAGAAAATATCCAATTGAAAGCGTTTTCCAAATAGGCCTCCGCTTCCCGTCCCTGTCCGGTTGTTAACCGTCTGTTAATCCGTTCGTAACATTTTCTCTTTCAAAACCGGGTACAATGAAAGTAGGCAATATTGCCTCATCCCGGACATTGAAGGGGGTACGAACCTATGACCGACCAACCGACAACGGTCAGTCAGGCCACCAAGCATTACGTGCTCGACACTAACGTACTGCTGCATTCCCATCAGTCGTTGTACGCTTTCAACGAGCATACTGTGGTCATTCCTGAAGTCGTAGTGGAAGAACTGGACCGATTCAAAAAAGAGGCCTCCGACAGAGGCGCTAACAGCCGTCAGGTCAGTCGGGTCATCGACGCTCTCCGGCAGCAGGGGAATCTGCTGACAGGCGTACGACTCAACGACCAGGGCGGCTGTCTGCGTATGGAGGCCAATCACCGGGACACTGAAATGCCGCTTTACTGGGAACAGGACAAGGCGGACAACCGCATTCTCCAGATTTGTAAAGGGTTAATGGAATCAGGCGATCAAACCATTTTGGTCACCCGGGACACCAACCTGCGGGTAAAAGCCTCCATTCTGCAAATTCCCGCTGAAGACTTCCGTAATGACAAGGTAGCCAGTATTGATCAGCAATACACCGGTCGCCTGACGGTTTACACCGACAGCAGCCGAATTGACGCTTTTCACGGCGATGACACCCAGTGCTTCGATCCCGCTCACTTGTCAATATACGATGACGCCGCCGGTGTTTTGACCGTCCCTCAGTTGGTGGCCAATCAGTTTCTGGTTATTCGCTCCACCGATAATGGAAAACATAGTACATTAGGACGCTTTGACGGTGAAAAAATCGTCCATCTGCGTTACCGCAACCGCAATCCTTTCGGCGTCTCTCCCCGTAACGTCGGCCAGATCTTCATGCAGGAATGCCTGATGATGCCGGCGGAGGAAGCGCCGCTGGTCATCATTAAAGGCCCGGCCGGCACCGCCAAAACCTTCTATTCTTTGGCTGTCGGCCTGTATAAACATATGGATATCCGGCCCCGCGAATACCATCATCTGCTGATTTGCCGTCCCAACGCCATGTTGGATGAAGGTCTGGGTTTTTTGCCGGGTACCGAGGCAGAAAAACTGGAACCTTACATGCGTTCGGTAAAGGACAACCTGTTCACGCTAATGTCCGGTGCGGAAGCAACCGATGACAAAGATATCATTCAAACCGAAGAAACCGTAAACATGCTGTTTGAAAAAAGAGTTATCCAGGCCGAAGCCATGGCCTATCAACGCGGCCGCTCCCTGCAAAAATATTGGGTGATTTTTGACGAAATGCAAAATTCCACTCCCCACCAGGCCAAATCTGTCCTGACCCGCTCCGGCGAGGGCACCAAGATGATCTTGCTGGGCGACCCTGCCCAGATTGACAATCCGCTGTTGGACAGTCAGTCTAACGGCATCAGTTACGCCAGCGAAAAAATGATGGGTTCCCGTCTTTGCTTCCAGGTAACCATGAGCCCGGACGAATGCGAGCGCTCACCGTTGGCGGCGGAAGCGGCCAATCGCCTGTAGCATCCGCTACTCTGCAAGGATTGCAAAAAACAAACTCAGCGTATTTTCGTGTCGCTGAGTTTGTTTTTTCAGTCACTCTGCCGGATTGTGAAAAATTTTCATTCATTTGGAGCAGGATCGTGCTAAATGGCGAAATTCATTTCTTTGCTGCGATTGACGCACCTACCTAGATCAAAATTACAATAATTGATCTTATCCATCCTTAAACCGCTAAATTTCTGATTTTATATTCCTGTGAATGAGGAGTATAGTTAGGCTTGTAATTTTATACAGTCGAGTTCCGGAATCCGGAAGCGGAGGACCCAATCCTGGGGTTAATTCTGTGTATCGCAGAAGGGATGTCTTATCTCTTGCCATCCTACCCGTCAGCTAACTTCGTAGGCTAAAGCAGGAGGTCGCAAGACCTGACGGGTCTTTTTTCTATGTAAAAATTTACCTGGTCGCATTCCCATTTCCCGGCCGAACACATGACTGAATGGTATTTCTATACAAAACGGAGGCATAGTTTACATGTTAAGAGAAATCAGGCGATTTTTGATCGGCCGGCCACTGGATAATCGGGAATTGGCCCATGAGAGATTGCCAAAATGGAAAGCGTTATCTATTTTTTCCTCCGATGCCCTGTCATCCGTTGCTTATGGCCCGGAACAGATCATGTTGACTTTGGTTGCCGCTCAGGCGGTGGCCTATGGTTTTATTGCGCCGGTGGCCATTTCCATTTTGATTTTATTGGCCATCGTGGCCATTTCCTACGTACAGGTGGCCCGGGCAAACCCCGGCGGCGGCGGCGCCTACGCCGTGGCCAAAAAACATTTGGGCGAAACCCCCGCTCTGGTTGCCGCCGCATCGGTGTTTGCCGATTATGTGTTAACGGCCGCCGTTAGTGTATCAGCCGGTACGGCGGCCATTGTGTCGGCTTTCCCGGAATTGATCGGTCACGAAGTCGTGCTGGATCTCTGCATTTTGTTCGGAATTCTCATGTTATTAAATTTACGGGGCGTGCGTGAGTCCTCCAACACCTTTGTTTATCCAACCTACGCTTTTTTATTTGGTATTGTGGCTTTGCTAGTCTGCGGCATCGTTCAGGCCTTCCGCTCACCGATCCTCATTCCGCCGGAATCTTTGTCGCACCAACCCCTCGACTGGGCCATGCTTTTCCTGATTTTACGCGCTTTTGCCAACGGCTGCAGTTCCATGACCGGCGTCGAAGCGATCGCCGACAGCGTGCCGATGTTTAAACGACCTTCGGCCCGCAATGCCGTGGTCACCACCTATTGGATGGCCGGTATCCTGGGGTTCATGTTTCTCGGTATTACCTTCCTCATTATGCACTACCACGTTTGGCCGGAACCCAGCGTAACCGCGCTGTCGCAATTGGCGGAAAATATCTTTGGCCGTGGTCCGATATACTTCTATATTCAGATTACGACGATGCTGGTTCTCTATCTGGCCGCCAACACCGCCTATAATGGTCTGCCGGTTCTATTGTCCATCGTCGCCCGGGACGGCTATATGCCTCGCTATTTGGCGGCCCGGGGCGACCGCCTTACGTATTCCAACGGAATCATTCTTTTGACCCTGGCGGCCGCTACATTGGTTATCGTCTATCAGGGCAGCACCGATCACCTGATCTCCCTTTACGCTATTGGTGTCTTTGTCTCTTTTACCATCGCCCAGACCGGTATGGTAATCCACTGGTACCGGGAAAAGATCCGGGGCTGGCAATTTCTGGCTTCCATTAACGGCATGGGTGCGCTCGTCACCGGTCTGGTCGTCGTAATCATCACCATAACAAAATTCTCTCACGGTGCCTGGATCGTTTTGGTTTTTATTCCGTTAATGATTTGTGTGTTCCGCAAAATCCGCTCCCATTACAACGATATGGCGGATCAACTTCATTTACCGCTGGAAACATTAAGCGAAGCCCGGCCCAAAATCGCCCGCAAAAACACCATTATCGTCCCGGTATCCACGCCTACGCTGGTGGTAATGGAAACGATTGAGTATGCCCAATCTATCGGCAGCGATATCATCGCCCTGCATATTGCCGGCGATGAAGAAACGGCCAAACGGGTGGCCAGCAAATGGAAAACCTGGGATCCCGGCGTGACGCTGGTTACGATCCATTCTCCCTACCGCTCCATCCTGCAACCGCTCATTGCTTATATTGAAGAAATGCAGTCCATCCAGGATCCGGGCGATTATATTACGGTGCTGATACCCGAATTTGAAACCAAAAAGTGGTGGCATCGCCTGCTGCATAACCAGACCGGCTGGATTCTCCGGACCATTCTTATTTTAAAGGTCCGCGTGGTGGTTACGACCATTCCCTATCATCTGAAAAAATAACTTGTGGCCCTGTTCGTGTTAAGATTCATCAAATGCAAAGAAAAGAGGAGTTGCCGAATTCGGCAACTCCTTAGTTTATAAAGATATATGTTTTGCACCTGTCCCGACAGGGTTTAACAGCGTTTACCACCCCAAACTTTTTGGTTCAACCGTTCCTCCCAGCGCTGCAGCGGTTTGGTGCCCGCCAATGACACCAGCACCAAGGCCAGCCAGATACAACCGAAGGAAAAAGCATGCACCGCTGTAAAGGTTTCCTTATACAGGAAAACTCCGATGCACAGTGAAATGCTGGGTGAAAGATACTGGATAAAACCCAGCATTTTCAACGGCAGATAATTAGCACCCCGGGCAAATAAAATCAACGGCACCGCCGTTACCACTCCGGTACCGGCCAGCAGGAGAGACGTTCGGATATCAGTCAAATTCCAGGCGCCCTGCTCTGTCAGCGCCAACCAGGCCAGATAAGCCACCGCCGCCGGCATCACCAGTATCGTTTCAATCACCGTTCCGGTCACCGCGCTTACCTGAATCTTCTTTTTGCACAGACCGTAAAAGCCGAACGACGCCGCCAAAGACAGCGCAACCCAGGGTACGCCGCCAAACTGCAGCGTCAGATTCGCCACCCCCACACCGGCCAGTCCAACGGCAACCGACTGCCAAAAAGACAACCGTTCCCCTAAAAATACAATCCCCAGTAAAATGCTGAACAACGGATTGATGTAATACCCCAGGCTGCATTCCACAATCCGGCCTTGATTCACGGCCCAGATATACACCAGCCAGTTCACACTGAGCAGCAAAGCCGCGATTACCTGCAGCGCGGCTTTACTGCGTTCCGCCGCCAGGATTCGCACTTCCCGTCCGAACGAGCGAACATTCTTGCCCAGCACCACCAGGGCCAGCCCAAACCAACAAGCCCAAAAAATCCGGTGACTCAATAATTCCAGCGCCGGCACCGTCTGCAACCCTTTCCAGTACAGCGGCAACACGCCCCACATGACATAGGCGCCCAGCGCCGAAACAATCCCGGCGCGCAGATTTTCCCTGTCCAACTCCTGCCGTTCCAGTTGCTTCATTGTTTTTCTCCCGTGCCCCGTATCTTATCTCACGTCCATCCGTGCAAAAACGGCCCGCCGCCAACTGGCGCGGACCGTTTTATCGAAGGAGCCGCTATTCCACCACCAGCCGGTGATAACTTTTCTTGCCTTTGCGGATCAGGATACTGCCCTGGTCCAGCAAATCCGCCGTTAGTAGGAAATCCACATCAGTGACTTTAGTTTCACCCGCTGTCAGTCCACCCTGCTGCACCAGCCGGCGTCCTTCGCTCTTACTGGCGATCACGCCGGTAGCCGCCATGATGTCCAGCAATTTTCCACCCAGTTCTGCCGCCGCAATGGTCACCGACGGCGCGTTATCCAGCGCCCCGGCGCCGCCGAACAAAGCTTCTGCCGCCTGCTGGGCCCGGGCAGCTTCCTCCGTTCCGTGGATCAGCTGCGTCACTTCAAACGCCAGAATCTTCTTGGCTTCATTGATTTCCTTATCCTTCAGCGCGCCCAGCCGCCGGACTTCCTCCATCGGCAGGAAGGTCAACAGTGCCAGGCATTTTTCCACATCAGCGTCGTCCACATTCCGCCAGTATTGATAAAAGTCATAAGGCGAGGTTTTCGCCGGATCCAGCCACAGTGCGCCTTTTTCCGTCTTGCCCATTTTGCGGCCATCACTGGTGGCCAGTAAAGTAAAGGTCAGACCAAAGGCCGCATTGCCTTCCTTGCGCCGGATCAGGTCGGCGCCAGCCAGGATATTGGACCACTGGTCGTCGCCACCCATCTGCATGACGCAGCCGGTCTGGCGGTGCAGTTCCAGAAAATCGTACGCCTGCATCAGCATATAGTTGAACTCCAGAAAGGTCAGTCCCCGTTCGTAGCGCTGCCGATAGCATTCAGCAGTCAGCATCCGGTTGACGGAGAAATGGGCGCCGATCTCCCGCAGGAAATCCACATAATTCAGTTTCAGCAGCCAGTCGGCATTGTTCAGCATCAGCGCCTTGCCATCGTTAAAATCGATAACCCGCCGCATTTGTTCCTTGAATCGCTCGCCGTTCTGATTGATCTCCTCCTGGGTCATCATTTTTCGCATATCCGTCTTGCCCGACGGGTCGCCCACCATGGTGGTGCCGCCGCCAATCAGACAGATCGGGCGGTGTCCGCCTTTTTGCATATGGGACATCACCATCAGTGCCAGAAAGTGCCCTACATGAAGGCTGTCGGCCGTGGGATCAAAACCAATATAAAACGTGATTTTTTCTTTCTCAAACAATTCGGCGATTTCCGCCTCATGGGTCAGTTGTTGCACATAACCCCGCTCCCGTAATGTATCCAGTACTGACATTCTTTTTCCTCCTCCAGTTCGTCAAGGACAGAACGCAGCCTATGTTCTTCAGAGACTGCGTTCTCCGTTCTTATCCGTCAAGAAAATAGAAAAGACCCGTCCCGGTCCGGGACGGGTCAAAAACCCGTGGTACCACCCCAGTTGCTTACCAAAGCCACTTCAGCGCCCGGTAACGGGGGCTTCCGGCTCAGCCTACTTCCCGTGGTTCGGCCTGCATCTCCCGGGTGTATTGGGGGCAGCGGACCCGCCGGGTTTCACCCACCCCCGGCTCTCTGCAGAAATCCTGCTGACCTACTTCTCCCGATCATCGTCTTTCCTCAATATGACACTTACAGGTACTATAACAGAAAGGCCGATTCTTGTCAATTGGCGGCCTCCAGGGATAATCCGAAATTCCCGCTGCGGCACAAATCCGAATTACGTCCGGAACCGGGCCGCCACATTCTCCAGTTCATCCGCCAGTTCCGCCAACCCCCGGCTCGCAGAGGCAATCTCCTCCATCGACGCCGACTGCTCCTGTGTCGCGGCCGAAACCGTCTGGGCATGCTGGGAAGTGTCGCGGGTTGTCCGGTCAATTTCCTGCACGTCCGTCACAATCTGCTGACTGTTACCGGCCAGATGCTGCATAGTCATCGACACTTCTTTAATTTGTTCAGAAATCAGGCTGATGGAACCGGTAATATCCCGGAAAGCCTGCCCGGCGGCACTAACCAGGCCGGTGCCCACTTTCACTTCCTGGCTGCCGTTATTCATCGCCACCACCGCCCGATCCGTGTCCTGGCGAATCTCGGTGATCAATCCGGCAATTTGCTGAGCTGCGGCGTCGGATTGTTCCGCCAGCCGCCGGACTTCATCGGCAACCACCGCAAAGCCCCGTCCCTGTTCGCCCGCCCGGGCGGCTTCAATGGCCGCGTTGAGCGCCAGCAGATTCGTCTGACCGGCAATATTGGAAATCGTTTCCACGATCTGCCCAATGTCTTTGGACCGTTCACCCAGATGGGTGACCACCTCGGCTGAATCCGCCACCGTACTTTCAATACTGCGCATTTGCCCCACGGCTTTTTCCACCGCCTGCAATCCCTCGCGGGCCGCGCTACTGGTTTTTTCCGCCGTCTGCGTCACCGTACCGGTACTAGCGGCAACCTCTTCAATCCCTGCCGACATATTCTCCACGGTGCCGGCAGCGTTCGTCACACTCCGGACCTGCCGTTCGCTGCCTTCCGCCACCTCGGTGATGGCGATCGCCACCTGCGTAGCCGCCAACGCCGACTGCTCCGCCGTACTGCTGAGCTGCGTCGAGGAGGCTGCTACCTGTTGGCTGGACTGACGAATCTGGTTGATAATATTGCGCAAATCGGAACGCATGGCAACGATGGCATCGGCCAGTTGTCCCATTTCATCCCGGGACGTAAACGTTCGCGGCTTATCCTGCACGTCCCCCTGTGAAATGGCTTTCACGGCTATCACCATCCGGCTCAACGGATGACAAATGGCCCGGGCCAGCAGCATCCCCAAAAATCCCGAAATCAGCAGCGCCAGCAAGGTCACTCCCATCATAGTATACGTCGCCCGTTCCGCTACCGCGTTGCTTTCCTGATAAAGTTCAAATGCTTTTTTCACGTTGTGGTCGGCAATATTTTTACGGGGAGTCAGGGTTTGTTCAAAAATCGCCTTATTCTTCACGTAATTGCCAAAGGCTTCCGCCGGCTGGCCGGCATTGACCTGCTTAATAATATCGGCCCGGAGCTGCCGATACTCCGCCAGGTGCTTTTGCAGTTCATCCCAATTTTGCTGCTCCAATGCGTCCAGGCTGGTTTTTTGGAATTTTTCCTGACGTTCATTAATGGCTTTGGTATTCTCGTCTATCTTGGCAACGATTGCCTGACGCTGAGCGGGGTCTGTCGTCTGTATCAGCTGCAGCAACTTCGTTTCCGTATCCTTGCTGTATAACCGCACTTCATCCATTAATTGTATGGGAATCACCTGTTCCTCATACAGCACCGCGGCCATTCCGGCCATTTTTTGCATGGAATAGTATCCTGCAAATCCTACCAACACCATAAAAAGCAGTATGACCGCCAGCAAACTCCCAATTTTGACTGCCAGCTTTTGGTTGTGTAAAACCGCCATAGCCCGCTCCTCCTTCTGTGTAATGAACCGCCGCTTTGCCCGCTGATCATTCCACGCTCCGCTTTTAATCCGACTTATTTATAGTGTATCCTGATTTGCAAAAAACGACAATCATTTTTAGAAAAATCAATTTATTTTGTTTTTTCTTCCAAATTATACACGTTCGTCCAAAATCCTGTCCAAAAGGCAAAGAGGCATTGCCAAACCCTACATTCAGGTTTGGCAATGCCCCCTCGACTGTCGGACAAGTTCAGTTCCACTCCAGAGTGGTACCCACCGCCATCGCCCGGAAAGAAGCGGGGAAACGCCGGCTCAACTCCGCCTGCATCGGGAAGCCGGTACAATGGTTGGCGGCGATGAACAACGGTTGCCATGCCGCCAGCGCCTCCATTGTCATTTGCTGCTGTTCCCGGTTCACCATTCCCAGATGCGTACCGCCGATCCAGCCGTGAAGCCGCTCGCAACCGGTCACCTGCAGACCGTAAGCGACAGTGTTCCGCAGTCCGGCATGAGCACAGCCGCTAATCACCGTCAGTCCCTGTTCTCCTTTGTAAAACAGGGACATATCGTCCGCCACGGTATCATTGACCCACCCTGCCGATCCCGGCAGCACCAAATTGGGATCTCCGGATTCTCCGGGAAAAATCCGGGGTACGGAGCCGCTGACCCACAATTTGTCCGTAACGGCAAAGGGCATGTCCACCCAATGGAACTCCGCTCCCAGAGAAGCCAGGCTTTCCCGGTGAAAGGGAATACCGACATGTTTGTGCTGATCCCCGCTCAGGCTGTAACGTTCCTGAAAAGCCAGCGGATGAATGTAAACCGGCAGGGATTTGCACGCTGCTGTCAGCAATCGCTCCAACCCACCGGTATGATCCCAATGGCCATGACTGATGACCAGCGCATCCACTTCCCGCGGATGAACACCCAACGCCACCAGATTGTCAACCGTAGCGCCCGAAACGCCAACATCCACCAGAATCTTGCGTCCCTCCTCCTCCAACAGCAGCGACATTCCCGGCTCCGCCTTCATTGTCCGGCCATGATACACACAATTGTCCATGATCACGGTTGCTTTCATTCGTTACTCTCCTCTCCTGTACCGTTGACGATTTTTTGCCGACATTTATTTTTTTACGCCAAACAGCCCGGCATGCCCCCTAGCCCGCCGGGCTGTCATCAACGCCGGCTGCCCTCTGCAGCGGCGCCCCGCAAATCCCTGTCATTAAATATCTACGATAATCGGCAGAATCATTGGTTTACGGCCGGTCTTGACCAGCAAGTGTTTCGCCAGCGCTTCCCGGATCGCATTTTTGATCGGCGCCCACTCCGTGATCGGCCCCTTACCGCAACGCTCCACCACATCCCGGACCACTTTGCGGGATTCATTGATCAGCGTATCGGAATCCCTCACATAAACAAACCCCCGGGAAACAATATCCGGACCATCCATGATGCAACCCCGTTCCTTGTCCAGCGCCACCACCACGATCAGTACCCCCTCCTGGGAAAGCTGCCGCCGGTCCCGCATAACAATGTTTCCCACATCGCCAACGCCCAGACCATCCACAAACACCTGGCCAGAGGTGACTTTGCCGGCCACCCGGCCGGTTTCCGCCGTAAATTCCAGCACCTGGCCGATCTCGCCGATAAACACATTTTCCTTGGGAACCCCTGTTCCCTGTGCCAGTTTGCCATGTTGGATCAGCATTCTGTATTCGCCATGCACCGGAATAAAAAACTTCGGTTTTACCAGATTCAGAATCAGTTTCAATTCCTCCTGGCTGCCATGACCGGACACATGAATGCCCGACGTCCGTTCATACACCACGTCCACGCCCAACCGCATCAAGCCGTCAATCGTTCTCCCCACCGACTGTTCGTTGCCGGGAATCGGAGTAGCGGCAATCAGCACGGTATCACCGGGGATCAACTCCACGCTGCGGTGACTTTTGGATGCCAGACGACTCAGCGCCGCCATCGGTTCGCCCTGACTGCCGGTGGTCAAAATGACAATCCGGTTATCAGGGTAACGTTTAATCTCATCGGCGTCAATCAGGACGCCCTCTGGAACGGTCATATAACCCAGTTCGATGCATTTGGTAATAACGGTAACCATGCTGCGTCCCAGCAACGCCACTTTCCGCCCGTAATTGCAGGCCGAATTGATCGCCTGCTGCAGCCGCAGTACGTTGGAAGCAAAAGTCGTCAGGATAATCCGGCCCTTGGCCGAAGCGAAGTGTTCATCCAGACGCTCGCTCACCGTTCGTTCCGATTTGGTGAAACCGGGCCGTTCCGCGTTGGTACTGTCGGATAAAAGTACCAGTACTCCTTCTTCTCCCAGCTCCGCAAACTTATGAATATCGATCATTTTGCCGTCCACCGGCGTCTGATCGATCTTAAAATCACCGGTATGCACCACAGTCCCCACCGGCGTCCGGAAGCAAATCCCCATAGCATCGGCAATGGAGTGGTTTACCTGGATAAACTCTACCTTGAAATGACCCAGTTGCAGTTTATCGCCGGGTTCCACCGGTTTCAGATTTTTGTTGGACACGTGATATTCCCGCAGCCGTTCCTCCACCAGTCCCAGCGTCAGACGGGATCCGTAAACCGGTACGTCTACCTGCCGTAGCAGATGAAACAGCGAGCCGATGTGATCCTCATGACCGTGCGTCAACACCACCGCCCGGATTTTGTCCTTGTTGTTTACCAAGTACGACATATCGGGAATCACCAGATCAATTCCCGGCATGTCTTCTCCGGGAAATGCCAGGCCGGAATCCAGCACGATGATATCATCGCCGTAGCGGAACACCGTCATGTTTTTACCGATTTCCCCCAGACCTCCCAGCGGAATGATTAATAGTTTTCCATTTTTCTTTTTCAAACAAGCGCCTCCAAAATGTTTATTTGTTCTGTATTCCTGCCTTTGCTCTCAAAGGATTTTTCCGCATAACAAGAATTAGGCGTCTCCTCCGCCGAGACCCCTAATTCGGGCAACCGTACCGTTTCCTCACTAAAGAAAAACACTTCACGCGTTTTTCGAAATGCCGAGTCATCATTTCCGATACGTGAAAAAAACCAACGCCGCTCAAAACCAGTCGCTTAATTATATCCCAAACAGGCAGAGATTGGCAAGCCATATCCCCGTCACCGCACGATTTTCCGCTTCAGTTCCCTTCGACCGGTATCAGTTCTCCCATTTCGTTCTGGCCGCCAGTGCACCGCCGCCAATAATCAACGCCCCGCCAATCCAGTGATGCAGCCCCAGAGACTCACCCAGACACAGCGTTCCCAGCAGTGCTCCATACAATGGCAACGTACCATAAAACGCCGCTGCGCCACCGGCCCCCAGCCGGGCTACCCCCGCATTCCAGGAATAAAAACCGACGGCTGCCGGAAACGCGCCCAGATACAACACCGTCAGCAAGAGCTGCCCATCCAGATGCACCGGAACATACCGGCATTCCCACCACGCCAGCGCCACCAGCACCGGCAAACCCAGAAAAATGGAAAACGCCGTGGCCGAAACCGAAGAACGACGTTGCATCACCTTGCTGCCCAACACCGAATAAACGCCCCAAATCAACACCGATAACAGTACCAGCAAGTCGCCGCTGTTGGCCCGGGCCGTCGTCCAAAATTCCAGCGATCCGCCGGAGATCAAATACGCTACGCCAGCCAGCGCCAATAGCGCGCCCACCGTCTGACGGCGGGACATCGGTGACTGCAATAGCCAGGCGGCCAGCCAGCCGGTCAATAACGGACTTAAACCATTAATCAGGGTGCCATTGACAGCCGTGGTCTCATGCAATCCCAAATAGAGCACGGGCGAAAACAATAACACCCCCGTCAACGCCATACCGGCCAACAGCCACTTGTCCTGGCCCAGCCGCCGCTCTTCCGGCGGACAACGCTGCAATAGCACCGCAAAAATCAATGCTGCCACCAAAAAGCGAGCCGCCGACAAAGTAATCGGTCCGATATCCTCCCGGATCATCCGGCCCAGTACCATATTGGTTGCCCACACCAGCGTCGCGACGTTCACCAGTAAAATGCCTATTAAACGTTTATTGCCCCACTGCATTTGTTTCACCTCCGCCGGAAAATCCGGCCCCGTACAGCGTTTTCCAAACATATGCACTATCATACTATTTTTTATCGGTTCCGCAAAGATCCTTTGCGATAATTTGCCGCCCATTCCGTTTCCTGAATTCACAAGATCAATCCATCGGCATTTTAGAGCACATTTTAAGCATTCAAGCACATCAAGACAGTATATTCAGAAAATACATATGAGTTCCCCCAAAAATGCAGGAGTATTGTATCGCCACGTCGAAATAGCGGTGAATGCAACTGTGAATTAATTAACATGAGGTGGTATGATTTATGTCTCTTTTAGATTCTGTCATTCAAGCGGCCGTCAACTATCAGGAAGTCGTGCCCTTGGACTGCGCCGTGATGATCTGTGATGAGAATGGAATCTTCGCCAGCATCACACCCGCCAAAACATTTTCCATAACTGTCAAAGTCGGTGATCGCGTTGCTGCCGGCGGTGCCCTGGAAGAAAGCCTGCTGCAACGGCAAAAAGTGACCAAGCGCCTGCCCCGCAGTATGTATGGAGCGGAAATCAAGTCGATCAGTCAGCCCTTGTTTGCCGACGGCCAACTCGTCGGTGCTCTAGCATTGTTTATCAGCGTCGAAACGCAGCAGGTCCTGCAGCAAACAGCGCAGAGCATCGCTGCCACGGCCGAGGAAATGACCGCCACCTCCCAGGAACTGGCCGCCACAGCCGCCACGCTCTCCGACACGCTGGGTATTCTGAAAAACTCCGGTGAAACGGTACTGTCGGAAATCAAAAAAACTGATGAAATTCTCCGTTTTGTCAGTGATGTAGCCGCCAGTTCCAACCTGCTGGGTTTAAACGCCGCCATCGAAGCTGCCCGTGCCGGCGAACACGGTCGGGGATTCTCGGTTGTCGCCGAGGAAATCCGTAAAATGGCCGATAATAGCAGCAGCGCCGTTAAAGACATCAAGTCCATCATTCAGCAAATCCAGGCTGAATCACTCAGTATGGTCGGTCATATTTCTGAAGCCGCCAAAGTCGGCGAGCATCAGGCCGCGTCCTCCCAGGAAATTTCCTCGACGATGGAGCAATTGGCCTCATCAGCCATGAACGTGGAAAAAATTGCTGAGCAATTATAATTTTATCTTTCAATAACCGCGCAGCCTGTTTTTCCGGAAACATTCTTTCACCGTTCCGGCCCATTCCCACAGAAAAGCGAAAAAGCCAGCGCCCTGCAAAAAAGGGGCGCTGGTTTTTTCGTTCTTTATTGACTGCTACCAAGTTGCTTCGTCACGGTACCAAGGATCAAATAATCCCCAGCCATTTCCAGTAAGTGGCGCCCAGCAGCAAAATCGTCAGATAGGCGCAAACGGTCAGCGGAATCCCTGTGCGGATAAAATCCTTGACTTCAAAAGTATCGGTTCCGTACGCCACCATGTTTTGTGGCGCGTTCACCGGCAGGATGAAACCAAAGCTGACCACATACTGCAGGATCATCGTCATGCCCACTACGTTAACACCCGGCGTCTTGACGCTCTGCAGCACGGAAATCAAAATTGGAATCATCGCCGCCGCCAAAGCGGTGGCACTGGCAAAACCCAGATGAATAATAATCAGGAAAGCAGCCAGCACGGCTAAAATACCCAAAATCGGCATCGTCTGCAAACCAAACCCGGCCACAATAAACTTGGCCAGCCAGGCAGCCGCCTTGGTGGACAGCAGCGCCGATCCCAGACTGATCCCAACGCCGAATAAAACCAGTGTTCCCCAGGGTATCCGCTCCTGGGCCTCTTTCCAGGTCATCACCCCGATGCCCGGCAGCAACATCAGCGCAATCGCCGCCAGTGTCGTAGACGAGGTATCAAACGGATGAACAATTTTCTCTGTGGACCAGAAGAACAACAGCAGCACCGACAGCGTCATCAATTTCTTCTCTTCCACACGCATCGGCCCCAGGGCAGCCAGTTCCCTGGCCACTGTTTCCTTACCGCCGGGAATCTCATCCATTTCCGGCGGCATCAACTTCATCAGCGTAAAATACAATACGACGGACATGATTACGGCAAACGGGGCCGCCGCAATAAACCAATCCATCCAGGTGATATACTTACCCAATATCTTCTCTATAAAACCCATGGCAATCATATTTTGCGCCGCCGCAGTTTTGATCCCTACGTTCCAAATACTGTCCGCCTGAGCGGTGGCAATCATCATAATCGCGGCAAACTGGCTTTTTCGCTTAACCCCGAACGCAGTAATGATACCCATGACAATCGGCACCATACAGGAAACCCTGGCTGTCGTGCTCGGTACAAAAAAACTGAGAATAAAGCCGACCAGAATGACGCCAATCAACACCCGGTTGGTTTTGGCGCCGATTTTGGACAGTACTACCAAGGCGATTCGTTTGTCCAGACCGGTGCGGGTCATCGCCGCAGCGATAAACAGCGCGCCGCCAACCAGTGCCAGCGCCGTGTTACTAAATCCCCCCAACGCAATCGTCAGTCCCTTGGTGGTTCCTAGCACGGGAACCTTGACCGGTTCCGTTGCATCCGGGGAAATGCCCAGCAAGAAAGCCATCAGTGCCAAAATAACCGCCGCACTGACAGGATAAGAAATACTGTCGGTCATCCAAACAATAATGGAAAAAACCAGAATTCCCAACATCCGGTGTCCCGCCACCGGCAATCCTTCCGGCGCCGGCAGCAAAACCACCGCGACCAGGGCCGCCAGGCCCATGAATAAGCCGTAACGTTTAAAGAAAGATTCCGGGGCAGTTGCCGCGCCCGTTGAGTTTCCCATAAAAACACCTCCTTGTTTTTTGCCTGTTCGGAAAGTATAAGTTCAAAACCAAGCTTAAGGAAGCCGCCCCCAACGGTTCCTGCAGCCGGTCATTATTTTATCGTTTACACCGCATCAAAGGCGAGCTTTCCCTCCCTCCGCTATGGTTGGATGTATTCCCTGTGGTAAACAGATAACAGCAGGCATCCGGAACGATGCCTGCTGTCCAATCCGCTGGCCGAAGCGTTACTCCCCGGCGGACTCCACGATGCGGATCCGATCCACCCGCTCGTCCCCATTTATAATAATCTCGAGATATTTGTTTTGTTGATAGTCCCACACGTAGTGCTGTTTGTCATTTCGGGCCACGGAACCAAAATTATAAATGCCGTACAGACTCATCATCTTTAACAGGGGATCGCCCACCTTCAGCCCCGACGGCGTCGCACACTGCCGGTCCGTGGTGTCAATTTCCATCAGCCGTTCTTTGACAAAACTCAACACCAAGCCCTTTTCCGTCATAAACACGTCATAGAGCCGGCCATTCACCGCATTGCGATAGCTATGAATATACTGCAGCGTTCCTGTCTGGCGAATGACCTTTTCGAAAGGATCCCCAATGCGGCAGGATCCCAGAACCAGGCCATCCAATGGAATTTCCCGGTTGGCGGCCATAACCGGTGCGATGATCAATGCGATCAGCACAGCCACACAAAGTACGGTAACCAACCCGTTTTTTAGTTTATCCCAGACAGAAATCCGCCGTACCCTGCTGCCAGCTGACCATTCCCGCCCATTTTTGTTCCAACCCGGTATTATTCCCGGCATCGTTCTCACCTGCCGATTCTGTTCAGAGTATAATGTTTTCACAATTCCACATGAACCGATATTTTCCTGCTGGAAAACCGTTTTTTTTCTTTAACCCCGGGCACACTTTTCTCATTCAAAACATTCTCCTTGCTTTTTTCAGCCGCAACCACTCCGGTCAACGAAAAATTTCAGCCTGCTTCATTCCCTTTTTTTGTAAATGTTTGTCTGTTTTTTGTTATTTATGCAGGAAAATGCTGCCCCATATCGAAACTATTTCATATTCTCGACGGGAAGGATGGATTTCATGCTGGTTTATTTCCTTGCCGGCTGTACTTTTGGTCTGTCGGCCGGTTTCTCACCCGGTCCCCTGTTTGCCATGGTTATCTCGCAAACGATGAAACACGGTCTGAAAGAAGGCGTAAAAACCGCCCTGTCGCCGTTGCTTACCGATCTTCCCATTATTATTCTGACCACCACGTTGCTGTCCTTCATCCAGGACCTCCAAACGATGCTGGGATTGATTTCTCTGGGAGGCGGACTGTTCCTCGCCCATCTGGCCTACGAAAACATGATCACAGAACCTTCAGCCATTACCCATTCTGGGGAAAAAATCCGTTCCATTGCCCAGGGCGCCATGGTCAACGCACTCAGTCCCCATCCCTATTTATTCTGGATCACCGTCGGCAGTCCCATGCTCCTGGAAGCCTACAGCCACGGCGTTTTTGCACCGGCCCTGTTCATCGTCAGCTTTTACTTCAGCCTGGTGGGCGCCAAAATTCTGCTGGCCGTCACCGTCAACAGCTCACGGGATTTTCTGACGGGTAAACTGTACAGCGGTATTCTGAAAACACTGGGGATCATCGTGGCGGCGTTTTCGCTGCTGTTATTTAAAGAAGCCTGGGATATATTGATGCATTGATTCATTGGCAGTCCTTTGTAAACACTTTCTCCAGTCTTTCTGACACC
>DATMYQ010000240.1:0-6803 GCA_035560935.1 Patescibacteria group bacterium
TTGTTTTTATTATGATATTAATCATAGTATAACGGAAGGGAATGACAGCATGTTTGAGAATTGGCAGCGGTTATCACGGCAGGAAAAAGGGGTTATCGTAAAAATTGTTCTGGTTATTTTAATTGTTTATATATCAATTACGTATTTAAGTGCGACAAGCGTTTATAAAAGCATGATTGATTCCCGGATTCGACACGCGGGAAAACTCAGTGCTCCCAGCGAGGAAAGCGCAAAAGCGGCACAAGCCACTCCCGGCGGGGAAGCGAAGTGGTGGGCCAAGGACTATGCAGAAAAATTGTCCGACGAAGGAGATTATGTCAAGGTCAAAGTAGGAAGTTATATCGACAATGTAGAAGCCCTTTCCATCAAAGAATGTTACTGGAGTACACATTTTTATCTTTGGTTTATCTGGCATGGAGATAAGAATCTGGACCCGGGAGGAAAGTTTTTGCTGGTAGACGGAACCATCAATAAAAAGGAACTTCTCGAGGAATATTATGGTGAGGACGGGACCAATTATCAACGCTACCGCGTGGCGGCACGGATTATCAAAACATTTGACACATCCCGGGTGCCGATTGAAGACCATATGTTGAATATCTATGTGGAAGATGGTTCCCGGGACAGCAATAAGATTCGCTATGTTGCCGATACTATCACCATCAGTCCGCGGGTTGAAATTCCGGGATTTAAGATCACTAAATCCAACAATGTGGTACAAGCACATACGTATAATGCCACATACGGTGATCCCCGGATCGCTGACGGGTCCAAAAAAGTTTTTTCGCAGTATCTTGCCGCTATGCGGATTAGCCGCTCAGATTTCGGATTCTATATTGAAATTTTTCTTTCCCTGTTCGCTGCGTTGTTTCTTACCATCCTCAGCATGCTGGTAAGAGCGTCGGATATAGGGCCGCGACTTTCGCTGGCAACCGGAGCGTATTTTGGCGCCGTGGCAAATACCTATGTCGCCAACAGCGTCTTACCTCCATCAGCCGGTGAATTTGGCCTGGTGGACCACATTACCGGAATTGGTTTGCTTACGGTTGCCATAACGATTGGTTTGGCGTTGCTATCTTATCATCTCTATGTCCGCAAAGAACAGAAAGAGCTGTCGCTGGTACTGGACCGGATTCTGTTTTTGGTTGTGGGAATATGCTGTCTTCTGGCGAATCTTATTATTCCGTTCTGTGCCCGGGGATAACGGGCGAATGCGTCAATAACAAAAAAACCAACGCTGAATGATCGCAGTGTCAGGCGAACCATTCCGGGTTGGTTTTTTTACTGCCGCAAAAAATAGATATTCCGCATCTTGGAAAAAATTAGCGAATTTTTTCAGCGTTTATTCCGGGGGTGAATACTTTTAGCTGACTGCAAAGCCGCCAGCGCGTCTTTTAAATCATAATTTTTGAGCGCTGTTTCGACCGCTGTCATGCCTGGACCCAAGGCGGCTTTGAGTAAAGGCGCCGATTCTTCAAACAGATCGATAGCGTCGGCGTCTTTTTCGTTTAACAGATTTTCCAGCTGGCCGACGACCGCATCTACTTTTATCCAGTCAATGTCGTTAGGGGATATTAAAATTTCCGGGGGTGGTGTTTGCAGCGCATTCTGGAGAGCGGTGATCAACCTGTCCAGTTCCTGTTCGGCGGTTGTCAGCAGACCGTTCAGTTCATCTAAAGATGCTCCCGCTTTAATCAATTTCTCAATTTGCACGGCCAGATTCTGGAGTTCGGTGGCGCCGATGGTACCGGCGGTTCCGTTTAAGGTATGGGCCGTTCGTTCCGCACTTTTTGGATCTTGGGCGATCATTTGCTGACGAATGTCCCGAATGGAATGGATCTGACCAGTGATGAATCTGTGCAACATGCTTTCGTAACGGGATTCCTTATTAAGTACCCGCTTCAGACCGGAGCGGGCGTTAAGTCCCGGAATGTGACGCAGGTTTTCCAGTAAATTGCGGGTCGTACCGCTGGGTGCTGTTGCTGGATTGTGTGATGGAAGCGGCGGGGGGAGGTCTGGGGTACGGCGCAGCCAGTGAACCAGTGAAGTGAACAAGGCTTCCGGGTCAATCGGTTTGACCAGATGGTCATTCATTCCGGCGGCCAGACATTTGTCGCGGTCACCGGACATGACGTTGGCGGTCATTGCCAGAATGGGTAAATCAGCGTGACGGGGATTCTTGCGAATTTCCTGGGTCGCTGTGATGCCATCCATAACGGGCATCTGCATGTCCATTAAGATGAGATCATAGGAACCTTCCTTTGTCATTCGAACGGCGATTTCACCATCTGCGGCCAGATCCACAGCCGCACCGGCATCGGTCAATAATTCCCGGGCAACTTCCTGATTTAATTCGTTGTCTTCCACCAGCAGAATTCTGGCGCCCTGAAGAATGTTCCGTGTGCCGTCAGTCAGCGCGAAGTCGCGTTTCGCAGAAGGCGTTTGAATTTCGGCAGGCTGGCCGCCGAGGACGCGGATGGCCGCGTCAAACAAGAGAGAGGGGTTTACCGGTTTGACCAAAATCACTTCAATTCCTGATTCCGCCGCGGCGCTAAAAACTTCTTCGCGGCCATGAGCGGTGATCATAACGGGTTGGGGACGGTGATGCAGCGGCAACTGCGCCAGTTGGCGAACCGTTTCGATGCCGTCGATTCCACCGGGCATTTGCCAGTCAAGGAACATAATGGCATACGGGTCTTGCGCCGCATCGGCCGCGGCAATGCTGATCAGCGCCTGTTCGCCGGAAGCGGCTTCTTCCACCCGGAACGTCATACTGCGCAGGTTTTCTCCCAGGATTTGGCGGGCCTGCGCATTATCGTCAACGACCAGTACCCGTTGGTTGCGCAGATCCGGTTCCGGCAGAAAGGTCTTTTTATGGGAACTGCCTTTTTTAAAACGAACCGTGAACCAAAACGTGCTGCCCCGGCCATGATCGCTTTCCACGCCGACATCGCCGCCCATCAGATGGGCCAGCTTCTTGGAAATGGCCAACCCCAGGCCGGTGCCGCCGTATTTGCGGGTGGTGGAGGAATCGGCCTGCTGGAAGGACTGAAACAGGCGGCTTTTTTGCTCATCGGTCAAACCAATGCCGGTATCACGCACTTCGAACCGCAGAAAGATATCTTCGGCGGTTTGTTCCAACGCTTTTACCGCAATGACAATTTCACCTTTTTCAGTAAATTTCACCGCATTGCTGGCGTAGTTGAGCAGAACCTGGCTCAGACGCAGAGAGTCGCCGATCAGATGGGCCGGCAGTTCCGGGTCGATGTCGAGCAAAAGTTCCAGACCCTTGGCCGCCGTTTTATCAGCAATCAAATCGGCAACGGTATCCAGAGTATGGCTGAGTTCAAATTCCGCATTTTCAATACTCAGCTTGCCGGATTCGATTTTTGAAAAGTCGAGGATATCGTTGATGATTCCCAACAAATGCTGGCCGGAACTTTGAATTTTTTCAATATAATCGCGCTGTTTGGGGCTCAGTTCCGTCTTCAGCGCCAAATGGGCCATGCCGATCAGGGCGTTCATCGGCGTTCGAATTTCATGACTCATATTGGCCAGGAAATCGGCTTTGGCCTGGGAGGCGGCTTCGGCGACTTCTTTGGCGATAGCCAGTTCCTGAGTCCGTTCGGTGACCAACTGCTCCAAATGCAACTGATAACTGGTTAATTCGCTGCGGGCCAATTCCGCATCTTCGGCCAGACTGATGGCGGCCTGACGTTCCTGATGGAGTTCGTCAACCCGGCGATGAATCATTTTCTGCGTGGTTACGGCCCGGATGCGTTCCCAACCCAGTGAAGCCACCAATTGAGTGAACTCGCTCAGGAATTCAATAATGTTGATCAGTTTGTCTTCAGAAATAACAGAGATTTTTTCCAGTTCGGACCAATAGTCCGGGAGTGGGAAACCTTGCTCGGTGGCCTGGTTAAGGAAGTATTCGCGGTCGGGCGGTTTTGTCAGGAACTGACCGATATAGACATTGGCCAAATGCCTGCCGTCAATCCGGAGGGGAGCGGCGGCGTCGGCCATGCCGTTTTGGCACTGGTGAAGAGCAAACGGTGCGCCCTGTCTCAGTTTTTCGGCCAGAGCCGCATCGCTTTCCAGGCAACGGGTGAGCGTGGTTTCGTTTTGACGGTGATAATCCGTGCAGATACGTTTCCAGTTCGTGGAGAGCAAAATCTCTCCCTCTAAATTGATAATGGCGGCCGCAACGCCCACAGAATCGCAAAAACTTACAAATATGGGCCGCAGTAACTCCAGGGAAACTAACTGATCGAAGTGTACCTGGGATATGTCGTCCGGCGGCGCTGTTTCCGTGGCGGCTTCCGGTACGGGAACCTCATTGTCGAGGATCGAATGGTACATGGCGGTGAGGCCCAGCTTGGCAGTCAGTTCATTGATTTGCTTTTTGAGCTCCATGATCCGGGCTTCCCGTCCGGTGGCCAGGCGGTTGAACCGTTCAATTTCTTCAACTTTTTTGCGGTCGCTGATGTCAACAAAAATTCCTACCAGGCCGCCGGGAGAACCGTTCGGGAGATGGAAGGCACTGGCCCAGTATAATGTGTCGTGCATGCTGTCATCGGCAAACAGCATCTGAGTTTCGCAGGTTGCGGTATCGTTGTTGGCGGTGGCCTGACGGGCCGTTTCTTCCAGGTCGTGCAGGCTTTCCGGCGACAGCCAGTCCAGTTCAGCCAGTCTTTTGCCGACGATGTCGGCCCGGCGGATATTAAAGGTGCGTTCGAAGATTACGTTGCAGCCGAGAAGGCGGCCTTCGGGATCCTGATAGAATACCGGATTGGGAATGCTGTCCACCAGCGCCGTCTGAAACGCCATTTGATTTTCCAACTGCTGCTTAGCCTGAATTTTTTCCGTGATATCGTGGAAACACACCACGGTTCCCAGAATTTGTCCCTGCGTGCGCAACGGTGTGGTACTGTATTCCACCGGAAAAGACGGGCCGTTTTTGCGTTGAAAAATTTCTTCGCTGTGGGTGCGCGAAATTCCATCGGAATTTGTTTGATAGACAGGACAGTCGTCAGTGGAATAAGGAGTACCGTCCGCGTGAGCGTGGCGAACAATGGAATGGACCATCTGGCCGATGATTTCCTCTTCACTGTCATATCCCAGCATTTCAAGACCGGAACGGTTGATAAAAACACAATCGCCGTTGCTATCGACCCCGACGATGCCCTCCTGAACGGAATCCAGGATAGCGCGGTTGCGTTCCTCCAGCTGCTGCATGGCTTCTCTGCCGATTTCCAGGGCGCGGCGTTGATCCAGCAGCTCGTCTTTCTGCGCCAGCAGCTCTTCCTGCTGGGATTCCAGTTCCGCCGTTTGCCCCTCCAACAGGCGGGCCTGTTCGGCGAGCTGGACATTATTTTCCTCCAGCTCGCTTTTGCGGGCCAGCAACTGCTGCTCGGAGGCCGCTAGGGCAATAGCCTGAGCCTGACTTTTTTGCAATAACTCCTGTGTGGCAATGTTGACGGACAGGATTTCCAAATTCATAACGACGGTAGGCAGTAAAAACTCAATTAACGCAATTTGTTCTTCAGAAAATGGGGTTAATTTTCCCAGTTCCAGTACTGCCAACGTACGATCCTGATGGACAATCGGCAAGAAAAGCAGGTGACGGGCAAAAAGATTGCCGGATCCGGTAACGTCCGGAGGGTGATCCGGTTCCGGAATCTCGTACTGGATATTTCGCTGGCTGATGGCGGTCTGACCGACAATGCCTTCCCCCAGAGCGTAACGTTGGCGTAGAATTGTCTGATCGCAGGCATAGCCGGAAATGCGGTTTAGCTCCTGGCGGTCCGCCGCGAATAAATAAAAAACGCCGTAATACAGTTCGGCGACGCTTGCCAGTTTGTCGGTCAGAATCGAGCCGAAGGCAACGAAGGTGGCGGCGTTTTGCAATTGCTGCCCGATATCCGCCAGCAGGGATTTGCCATAGGTTCGCTGGGATTCCTTTTGTGCGGCTTGACGAAGGATATCCAGTGAAGCGGCCATTTCGCCAAATTCGTTTTGGTCACCCAGTAACGGGATGGGAGCATCATAATTTCCTTCCGAGGTCTTTTGAATACTGGTGCGCAAGAGGTGGAGCGGCTGAGTGACTGTTCGTGCGATCGGCAGGCAGACACCGGCGATCAGCAGACTGAGCAGCGCAAAGGAAAGCAGCAGCATGTTGACGGTGTCCTGATATTTTTCCTGGCTGGCATTGTAGTATTGGCTGGCTAAAGCGCGGGAGTAATCGATAATTTCGTTAAGCCTTTTCTCCAGGGAAGTTGTGGGGTTATTTTCATCGTCCGAAGCGCGTCGCCAGGCTTCGTCCCGGTCACCGGCCTGCACCAAACGGAGGATTTCATCATTGAAGTTTTTCCAACGTTGAAATTCAGCGGCAATGGGAAGAAAAAGCTGACGATCGCCGGCAAAGTTCCGGCGGGCTTCCGACATGTGGGTGGAATACTGCAGGTAATTATTCTGCACATCCTGCATATATTGCGCGGAACGAATGGGATCGCGTTCATAAACCAGCGTGTGGATAAGACGGCGGTTGGCCAGAAAATCGGCCTTGGCTTCCAGAATTTGATTCGCCACCTGAAACGGTTGTTGGTATAGTTGAATGGTTTGCTGATTAAGGGCGTTCAGGTTGATCAGGGTGATGCCGACATAGATCAGTAAGGTTAAAAGAAAAAAAGTCAGGCTGATGGCCATTCGTTTCAAAATGCTGAGATTTTTAAACAGTCGAAACATCACGCACCTCCGTAAAATACGCCTGTTGCTTTATTGTAACATGATCCTTTCAGCAC
>DATMYQ010000241.1:0-6386 GCA_035560935.1 Patescibacteria group bacterium
AGATGAAGTACACTCTATCCCGTCCACCACTCTTCTGTAACGACATTTGTCCCCTCGCTGCGGATCGTTTTCATCACAATATTTTGACGTGCCGTGTTCGGCGAAACTTCCTTGCATTTTTAACACTTCCCAGTGCTTTTATCCAAATTTACCCAACACAATACCACCAAATACTACACGAAATAAATTCTATCGTTATTTATAAATGGCACCCTGAAACCCCCGGCCGTCAATCTTCACCAAAAACGGTTTTTCCCGTCGTATCCAGCGCACCCGCTCTGTTTGTGCCAAAACCGGTTGTTCCAGTAACCATTCCCAGTCCACGCGCGCTTCCGTTTCATTGTTATATTTCACATGCAAGTAGCCCATGTTCATGGAAGTAAGGTTATGGAAAAAATGACTGCCCAGCGAAGGTTCCGGATGCAAATCTGCCCGATCCACTTCCACGACGACCTGGGCTTGCGACATCTGGGCCCAGGTCATCGGGATTCCCAACCAGCGGTCGGCGGTGCCCAGGCGTCCAAAACCGATGACAATGCATTTACGCCCTTCTTTGAACAGCCGGGAATTTAATTCGCCAATTTCTCCGGCAATCTGTACACTGTCTTTCAATTCGAAATGCTGCGGGTCCACAAAAATAATATCATGGATATTCTCATACACGCCATTTCCGATCGTTCGGTTACTGACACAGAAAGCGCCCGCGGTATCGTCCAGTCTGACTTGGCTGGCTTCCCTTCCAGCTACCATCGGGCGAATTTGCAAAAAGTAAAATTCTTTGGGCCGCGTGGCATCCCGGGGAATATTCATCGCAAATTCGATTTCCACATCCGTACCGAAAGATTGTTTTCCCAGCACCAGCAAATCTTTGATAATGGCCGTTAACGGCAGGCGGTTATATTTAAGAATCGGTGCAAACGTAATCAGTTTGGGACCTTCCATCGACGCATTATCATAAATACAATCGTTCTCACGCGAATAAGTGCTTGCTATATACTCCAGCACCTGGTCCTCCTCGGCCCGGGACAGGGAATGCTGCTCATAGAGCATACTGTCGTCAGCCGTCAAAAATGCATCGGCGGATTTTTTCAGGTTGAGAGCATAAAATATGGTCTGTGATTGCTTAAAATAATCATCGGGGCCGGCGTAAAGCGGATTCATTTTCGGATACGCCGGCGAAAATCGGTACGCCTGTTCCCCGTCCACAATGGTTTTGCCGAAACCTAACGCCAGACTGACGGTTCCATCTTCCGGCTTCATTGGGTAATAGGGATAAAAATTATAAGACTGCGCCACTCCGGAAATCACCGGATAATACAATTCACCGTGACGTTCACCGATTAATTCCTGAATCAATACGGCCATTTTTTCCTCTTCGATACGAATATCCGCATTCTTGGCGTATTGTATCGGCGACGCATAAAAGACGGAGGCATACACCAGCTTAACCGCCTCTTCCAGTTGACGCAGGCGAACGTTAGAATCCGCCTGGCAATTAGGCACGATATACGTTTTATAAATACCCGCAAAAGGCAGTACGCGGGAATCTTCCAACAAGCTGGAGGAACGAATGGCCAAGGGACAATGAATATATTGAATCAATGTTTGTAACTGCGTTTGAATGGCATCCGGAAGGTCAGCCTCCAAAAAGCGCTGGGCAATTTCCATCTCGCTGAGATCCTGTCCAATAACCGAGTACAAGTTATTCATATCCATGAACTCATCAAACACATCGCTGCAAACCACGAAGGAACGGGGTATTTTCAAGACTACGTCATCATATTTATCCGTCAGCTTGGATTCGGCAAACAGCGAATTTAAAAAAGCGATGCCTCGTCCCTTTCCTCCTAATGATCCGCTCCCCAACTTAATAAAAGCATTTTCCATATCTTTTTTAGAAAAACTTTCAAAATCAAGAATCACGCCGCATTGGTAACGGCGAAAATACGCGTTTAAAATCTCTTGAATATGTTCCCGGATCGTCGACGACAAGGAGCAATCGTTGGTACTGACCCGCCGCAATTCGTCCGCCACTTCAAATTCGGTGCGAGCCCGGAACCAACGGGAAAAATGGTTGTTGCAGGCGTGGTAATAAAGGCTTTCATCCGGCAGATCACGAATCACCCGTTCCAGCTCGGTAATGTCCGCCGCTTCCGTAATTACTCGGCCGTCGGGATATTTAAAAATAAACGAACCAAAGCCGTACTCTTCGAAAATATACGTCTTCAATTCATGTAATAAATTTAAGGAGTTCTTATCCAGGTAGCTGACATCCACCTGTTTCGCCCGGTCCACATTTTCTTTTTCTTCCGATTGCAACAAAATGGGACAGTCCGGTACCATTTTTCGAACGTTCCTAGCCAATTCCAGGCCCGCCAGCGGATTCAGTTCGCCATTAAGCGGAAAACGGACGTCCGAAATCACTCCCAGCAAATTGTACTGATACTGCGCAACAATCTCCATAGCTTCTTCATAGGTTTCCGCCAGTAAAACTTTGGGGCGCAGACGGACGCGCAACAAACCATGATTCGTATTCATCGCATGCAACACAAGGTAACGGGTCTGACTTAACAATTCGGTGTAAATCACCGGTAAAATTTGCGAATAATACACCGGGGAGTCATCCACCACCAAAATGGTTTGCACTCCCTGACGGCTGTCTGCCTCCGCGTTCTGTTGGTCTTCAACGTATTTGATGATCGCCAGTAAAATTTTGCTGTCGCCCGACCAATAAAAAACCCGGTTGATACAGGTGCTTTTCCGGATTTGAGCAATGGTTTCTGCCGTCAGACGATCATAAGAAAGCATGATAATTGGAACATCCGGTGCCAGAGCTTTCAATTTTTTTTCAAATTCAAAGGAACTCATATCGCTGGTGCGTGACATTGTAATAATCAGGTGATAAGTTCTCTTTTGCAATGCGCTGAACGCTTCTTTGGGACTGGACACCCTTTGAATCCGGGGAACAAACGGAATACTCAGATCGACAAACTGATGGTAAATCTGTTCCGATAAACGGCCGTCTTCTTCGAGTACAAAGCCATCATAAGGCGTAGATACCAGTAAAATTTCCGTTACCCGGTATTTGATCAAATCATGTAACCCCGACATTTGCGTTTTCAGATCGCTCAAACATTTCATGCCGTCCATCTCCTTCGCCTGCCGTCGACTCATCTCGTCCAAAATATTCTCAATCCACAGAGAAAAGTCCTGCCCCAATAGCATAATTCATTTTAATAGGAAAACGCCACCAGTGCCCTGACACCGGTGACGCCTCTTCCCTTTCAGTAAAATCCGATTAATATTTTTGCAAAGTTAATATCATCATACAGAGAAAACCGACAATTCCCATACCGACCAGATACATCAAACCGCCTACATAAGATCCGGTCACGCCAATCAGCCAGCCGATGACGATCGGCGCCAAAGCCGCACCGCCATTGGCAATGCCGTTCATCATTCCCGCTCCGGCACCAATGGCTCGGCTCGGAACAATTTGCTGCAACAGACTCCAAGAGGAAGGCAGTCCCAGTCCCAGCGAAGCAATCCCCAGAGAAATCGCCAGCGCAGCGTTCAAATTGCTGTCGGAATAGGCTCCCAGATAGATGCCAATGGCCGCGCCCAGCATCGAAATGGCCGCAAAGGGAGCCCGGCGCCCCACTTTATCAGACAAGTACCCAAACACCAAAACCGCCACTGCCCCCAACACGTAAGGCAACGAAGCCAGCGCGCCCATAGCCGCCCAACTAAAACCGCGAGCCACTTTCAAATACGACGGTAGCCAGGCCATCGACCCCCACCAGACCGATGCGTTACAGAAATAAAAAACGGTAACCAGCCAAAACCGGTAATTGGTGATAAAAGTCTTAATCCCGGCCCAGACCGTCAGTTTGCCGGTTTTCGCTTCGGTTTCCTGTTCCGCTTGCAGACCGGCTTCAATATATTCCAGTTCCTCGCGGTTGACATGGGAATGTTCCCGGGGATTATCCCTCGTCAATTTCCATAACAACACTAACGGAATCAGTCCTACCAGCGCCAGAATGAAGAAGCTCATCCGCCAGCCCATGCCCTGAATGATCCAGGTAAAAAATGGCATCGCCAGCGCCGGACCGATAAACAGTCCGAAAATCCATATGGAGTTAGCCTTTCCCCGCTCGGCGGGCGGAAACCAGTTCTTCACGTATTTGCTTTGCATCGGCCAATGCATGGCTTCGCCAGCCCCCAGCAGCATCCGTGCTCCCAGCATCAGACTGAACGTTCCGGCGATACCACCCAGCATTAAGGACAGGCTCCACAGAAAAATAGACAGGCACATCGCTTTTCGCGGCCCCAGATAATCCCCCAAAGGGCTGAGAAAAATATTCGCTAAACCATAAACCGCCAAAAAAGAGGTCATTAAAAGTCCCATTTTTACCGGATCACCTTTGATTCCCAGATCCGTCAAAAAGGCATTATCGGCCACCAACACCGATACATTCACCCGGTCCACATACGCGATCAACAAGGTCACCAGTAAAATCAGCACCAAAACCCAACGTTCCCGCGTCGGTTTTTCCGCCGCTATTTTGGAATCTCCTTCCACGCCTTCAGCCTCCTTAATTGAACAATTTGCGGGCAATAGCCATTTTTCTCTTTATTTCAAACATTATGACTTTCGACAATCAGCACTGCCCATCCTGCCACCAGTCGCCAATTTGTTGAAATTTAGTTTTTTTCTCTCATATTTCTCTCGATATCGTAAAAGGGTTATACTCTCCGGCAGCGAAACTTATTCATTATAACTGACGCAGGGAGGTTTTTGCTAACATGGGAGTATTTGATATTGTTGGCCCGATAATGATTGGTCCTTCCAGTTCTCATACCGCCGGCGCTGCCCGGCTGGGGAAACTGGCCCGTACTATTCTGGGTGAAGAACCGGCAGCGGCCACCATTATTCTCTATGGTTCCTTCGCCCGGACTTACCGGGGACACGGTACCGATAAAGCACTCATTGGCGGTTTATTGAATTATGCCGCCGACAATCCCTTGATAAAACAATCCTACAACCTGGCCCAGGAAGCGGGAATCGCCATTGTGTTTCAGCCGTCGGACCGGGAAGTTGCCCATCCTAATACTGTTGAATTTCAGTTACGGGGGAAAAGCGGTAAAACCTCTGTCATCACCGGGATGTCCATCGGCGGCGGCCAGATTATTGTCAGCCAAATTGACGGTTTTCCCGTGGAACTGACTGGCGATTATCCGTCGCTGATCACCATCCACATGGATACGCCCGGCGTCATTGCCAACGTCACCCACACGCTGGCTGAAGCCGGCATCAACATCGCCCAAATGAAAGTTTCCCGGCAGCTGCGCGGCGCCGATGCCTTGATGATACTGGAAACAGACCAGGCGATACCCACTCCGGTCATCGATGTCATCCGCGCTATGACCGCCATCAAAATCGCCATGGCAATACCACCTTTATAGGAGGAGAAGACGATATGTTCACTTTCAAAACCATTGCCGAACTGGTCGATCTGGCCACCCAAAAACAGTTGCCGTTATCGGAAATTGTCTGGCGCTGGGAAACAGAGCGCAGCGGCGAAACGCCAGATATTATCTGGGAAAAGATGCGTTTGCGGTTGGATGCCATCAAAGAATCCGCTTACGCCGGGATACAGGAAAAAAATAAAACCTTTAATAATCTGGTTGGCGGCGATGCCTATCGCACCAATCAGCAAACGTATCTGCTGGGCCCCACGGCGAAAAAAGCATTGGTTTACGCGCTGGCGGTCAGCGAAGTCAATGCCAATATGGGGAAAATTGTCGCCTGTCCTACCGCCGGTTCCTGTGGTATCGTTCCGGGAGCGCTGCTGGCCGCCGCCGAACAGCTGGGCTGCTCGGATGAAGTATTGGTCCGGGCTCTGTTTACCGCCGCCGGCATCGGCGCTGTGATCGCCCAAAATGCTTCGGTTTCCGGCGCGGTGGGCGGCTGTCAGGCGGAATGCGGCTCCGCTGCCGCCATGGCCGCCGGTGCGGTGGTGGAAATGCTGGGCGGCGCTCCGGAACAATCCGCGCACGCCATGGCGCTGGCTCTCAAAAACACTTTAGGTCTTGTTTGCGATCCCGTCGCCGGCCTGGTGGAAGTCCCCTGCGTGAAGCGGAACGGCTTCATTGCCGTCCACTCCTTGGTCGGCGCGGAAATGGCCCTGTCCGGCGTTGAAAGCGCCATTCCCGTCGATGAAGTGATCGACGCCATGTACCGGATCGGTCTTGCCCTCCCCGCCTCGCTGCGGGAAACCGCCGAGGCCGGCTTGGCCAAGACTCCCACCGCAGTGGCGATTACGGAAAAATTATTAAAACCAGTCTTGGTCTGTTGCGTATTTTTATTCCAATGGGTATAATAT
>DATMYQ010000242.1:0-9562 GCA_035560935.1 Patescibacteria group bacterium
GCACAAAAACATCCACTGAATAGAGTAAAATTGAACTACGAACAACAATTAATTATCAGAAAGGGGCTTCCTTTTTCGACCACTTTATTGTGACAGAAAAGGCCCCTCCCGCACTGTCCATCGCCAGCTTATTGGAATCAGTAGTACATATCACTAACAAAAATCTGTATTTTTCATTCCTGAGTATCCACTGGGAGTGCTTCACATCAAGTTCTCAAAATTTGCAAAGCACAAACCCCAACCCTATCATTTCAAAAGTTGAGGCCATTTTGCACCGTTAGAGGTGGTACGGCTCTACGTATCATCTATAACGGTGCAGAATTTTGATTATCTTTCCGCCCTCACTGCCCTCGAATTTTAAAAAGTGTATCATTGATTTAATTAGGGGGAAACAACCTCTCCCCAAAAAGACTCAACAGAACCGTCCCTTTGAGTCTTTTGATTTTCATCTTTTTTTCAGTTTGGTCCGTTATATTATAACCAACCTACTAATTAAATGAAAGGAAAGGATGATCAAAATGTCTAATAAACACAACGCAATCATCATTGGTCTGGCCAGTGTCACCCTCTTTACCGCCTGTGTCGCCGGGACCAATCTGGCGGATCAGAGTAAAAGGCAATCGCCAAAAACGCAACCGGCGAACCATCTCACCCAACCGGAAACACTAGGGACGACCGACGCTGCCGCAGCGAAACAAACCCCTGTCCTGCCAGTATCCCCGGCAGCGGATATACCAGCTGCCGTTCTCCCGCCACCAAAGATGCCCGACGCAGCAGCATTGGTCCCGTTCCCGTCTCAACCGGCATCTCCAAATAGTGCAACAATGCAGACGTCGGTCGCACCCATCCAATCTACGCCAGCAGCGCCGGCGACCACAGCCAAAACCAAGACCACCAAAACCAAAGCATCATAACCGGAGGGAACAACAATGAATACCTTCAAGGCCATGAATACCGATTTTCTGCTGGCCGGTCTGGCACCGGAAAAAACAGCGGCAATCCAAACCTTAATCGAGCAGGCCCAGAATGCATTCAGCCGTTTTGACCCTGCCAGCGAAATTTCGGCAATCAACCGGCGCAGCGGTCACTGGGTTACTGTTTCTCCGCTGACCTTTCAAGTGTTACTGGCCGCCATGGACGCATACCGAGAAACGGACGGATTGTTTCATCCGTTTCTGGGTGACACGATGCAGCAGCTGGGTTATGACCGAAGCTTTGAACAGTTGGACTCTCCACCGGACTGGGGGTCGTTCCGGCGTTCACCCGCCGCCCTGTTGCCAACTGCCGGCTTACCGCTAGCGGCTTATTTGGAACTGGCAGAAGAAAGTTCACAGGTTCGTTTAACGCCGGGCGTTGCCCTGGACCTAGGTGGCATCGCCAAAGGATGGATCGCCCAGCACGCCTGCGACCGGCTGCAATTAGAAGGAGTAACCAATGGATTAATCGACGCCGGCGGTGATATCATTTTGTGGGGGCAGCATCCACAGCATACTCTCTGGGGAGTCGGCGTGGCTCCGCCCAGTGGCACCGGCGCTGATATCGCCGACTTGTGGTGTGAGGGAACCACGGCAATCGCTACTAGCAGCATTGTTAAGCGACGTTGGCGAACCCCGCAGAAAAAAGATCAGCATCATATCATCGACCCCCGCACTCAAGCCCCGGCTCATTCGGATTTGTTGCAAGCCACGGTTTTGTCCCGCGACCTCGTCAGCGCCGAACAGTACGCCAAATGTCTGTTAATCCTGGGGTCGCAAACTGGTCCCGGATGGTTGCAGCGCAAACGGCCCGCGCTTGCCTTTATCGCAGTCCGCAGCGACGGTTACGTAATCCGCAGCAATAACTTGCACTGGTATTGTTCAGAATGGGAGGTGCAATCTAATGTTAACTGTATCTGACATTGCCGCCGGATTTTCTCCCTGGCACATTGCCCGGGCAGCAGGCCTGACCGCTTATTTGCTGCTATTCACGGTCACCACCAGCGGACTCCTGCTGAGCGTGCGGCTCACCGCCGCAAAGTACCGCCCCCAGTTAGTCAACATTCATCAAAAGTCGTTATACTCTCTGGTGTTTTTCACTTGGTTGCACGGCTTGATCCTGTTGTTTGACAAACATGTACCATTTTCTTTGGCGGACATTCTCATTCCATATTGGTCAGATGCATACTCTTGGCCACTGGCGCTGGGTATTCTGGCTTTTTATGCCTTGTTGGCTATCGCGCTCACCACCATTCCGGCTATAATAAAACTATCCGGACCAAAACTGTGGCGGTATGCCCACTACCTGGCCTTTCCCGGTTACTGGCTGGCCCTGTACCATGGTTTTACGCTGGGCACGGACAGCGGCAACGGGTTTATCTTGACGCTATATGCGATTACCGGCGGCCTAACCGCTTGTCTGACCTTGCTCCGGATCGGATACTCTTTGAAAAAAAGGGGCTATTATGATGCAGATACTGTTCGTGGAAGATGATCAACGCCTTGGCAAACTGGTCAAGCACATGCTAGAGCACGAAGGCTACGATGTCAAATGGGTAACCCGGGGCGATGAGGCGCTTGAGCTGGCTTCAGACTTTGTCTATGACGTCATCATTCTGGACTGGATGATACCCATGCTGGAAGGGGTGGCGCTCTGCCGGCAGTTGCGCGAACAACGTTATCACAAACCGATTCTGATGCTGACTGCCAAAGACGCCGTTGCCGACCGCGTATCCGGCTTGGACGCCGGCGCGGACGACTACCTGGTTAAGCCTTTCGAGTTCAGCGAATTGTTCGCCCGGATCAGGGCGTTGGCCCGCCGTGGCGAAACGCCGCTCCAGGAAGAAATCGTCAGTCTGGGCCCGTTGACATTAAACCGGAGCGCCCGGACCGTCCAACGGGCCGGGCGGCAAGTACAGCTCACGGCCCGCGAATTCCAGCTGCTCGATTTCCTGGTGCAAAATTCCGGCCAGGTACTGCCGCGCGAGATGATTCTGGACCGAATCTGGGGCTTGGGCAGCGAGGTCTCCGACAATAATCTGGACGCCTATATTCGCCTGTTGCGAAAAAAAATCGACGACCCGGGCGGCGCAACCTTGATTCAGACCGTCCGCGGCATTGGCTACAAGGTGGAGATCTAATGTTTATCCGCATTCGCAACCAGTTGACCTTGCTGTATACCACACTGACCGCCTGTTCGCTGCTGGGATTCGCGCTGTTGTTCTATTTCGGACTATCCTCGCTGCTGCTACGCGAACAGGAGCAGGACACCATCGAATTGGCCAAACGCCAGGCTCTTGCCTATCACGAGTTGTTAGAAAAGACGGAGCGTCAGGGGAACAATACCAAACGTCCCGCGGTTTTTACCGTTGCCGGTGACAACTTTCACTATCTTCTGGCCACGAATGGCCAATTGCTGGGCGGCAACGAACCCATTCCGGCCCTGCGCGCCGACATCCTGGCCCGGGCGGCCAGCCAGCCGCTCGCCCATCCGGAGATCGTGAAGTTTATCCTGGCCGATGGTCGGGAACTCTCGCTGATGCTGGCCGTTGTGCCGGTCAATAGCGAAAATAGAGTGGCTGGGCAGCTTGTAATGGCTAAAGACCTGTCGGCCTATACGCATTTTCAACGCCTGCTGCTGCAGGCGTTGACCGCTGCGTCACTAATTTTCTTACTGGTCGCCGCGTTGGCGGGCCATGTCGCCGCCGGGCGGGCGCTAATACCGATCCGCAACTCCTTTGCCACCCAGCGCCAGTTTGTCGGTGACGCATCTCACGAATTGCGCACTCCACTCAGCGTCATTCAGGCATCTCTGGATGTACTAGATCAGGAGGATGGCCGCCGCCTCTCCAACTTGTCCCAACAAATTTTGGCGGATGCCAAAGATGAAGTCCGTCGGATGACCCGCCTGGTCAGCGACCTGCTCACGCTGGCCCGCGTGGATTCCGGTGCACTGGAAATTTTGAAAACGGATTTTGATTTACGCCCCGTGGCCGAGCATGTGATGCGCTCGTTGCAGCACATCGCGCACCCCAAAGAGATCTCACTAACCCTGACAGCACCGGCAACTCTGCCAGTCCACGCTGATCGGGACCGGCTGTCCCAACTGCTCTTTTTGCTGCTGGACAATGCGATCAAGTATACGTTGGCGGGTGGTGGCATCACGCTATCAATCGCCGCAACCGTGAATAAAAAAAATCCGGGGATAACCATCATGGTCCGGGACACTGGCATCGGTATCGACGCCGCCGAACTCCCCCATATTTTCGAAAGATTCTACCGCATCGACAAATCCCGTTCCCGGGTCGACGGCGGTTTCGGCCTAGGGCTCCCGATCGCTCGCTGGATTGTTCAGGCCCACGGCGGACAAATTGAAGTGACTGCCCAACCCGGCATTGGCACTACATTTACCATTTTCCTGCCGGTATAATAAACACAAGGGGGCGGTATACGCCATCCATCTTCCTCTCCCATCTATGAATTCACGCGCAATGACTCTCGGGGACGGTTCCGCCGATTCGGGACACCGTACCATTAACAACTTAACCATTCCCCAATAAAAGAAGAAACCATGTCAAATTATCACAAATTTGCCAATGTTCCTTCTTTTCTCCATCGCCAGTGATATGCTTCGGCGTATTATCTATAACGATGCAGAATCTTGATTATCTTTCCCCCTCACTGCTCTCGAATTTTTAATAGTGATATTGAACGGAACAAGTTCTCTGTCCCATTCAATATCACTTTTTTAATAGCGTATCATTTATTTAGTTTGGGACAAACAACCTATCCCCATATCCCACCATCTTTAAACACTCTCCCAAATATGACTCAGCAGAACCGTCCCCTCGAGTCGAAAGAAATTGCAGGGATCTAATGCTTGATGTTGAATAATAATAATGTTTGTTTTTAGAAATCAGTGAGCGATGGTACTGTTGGAAAGGGCAAGCGCGGCAGAACCGTCCCCAGGGGTCTTTCTGCTTGTGTCTTTCTAAGCTTTTTTACACAACACTAATGCTTCGAAAGTGAGGGAGCGGAAAGTGGAAATTGATTTTATCTATGTAGCGACGCATGTGATGCCAGTACTGGTCATAATAATTGTTTGCTTACTGATCAAGCATTGCAAGCTGGAGAAACAGCTTAGGCAAAACGAAAAACGATTTAGCGAGTTTGTTAACAAGCTTTATCTGAACCTATCTTGTGAAAACGCCAACAATATTAGTTGCAATAATGAGAAATTTATAGACGACGCATATTTAATGGCAGTATTCAATGATATGGCTGATCGCAAAGTGGAGGAAGCTTTGCGCAATAGCAAGGAATTGCTTTCGTTGGCGGCGGAACTAGCCCATCTAGGGCCATGGCAATATCATATTGAAAAAAATCTTTTCGAATTTGATAACGAGTTTTATGCCATTTATGGCACGAATGTAGCGACAGAAGGTTCTTTTATGACTACGGAAGAATACTATAAGAAATTTGTGCATCCGGATGATGTTCGGGTAGTAGCGGTGGAAGTGAAGAAGTTGCGGACGACCCAAGAACGCTACTATACCGCAGAATTAGAGCACCGCATAATCCGGCGGGATGGTGAGGTGCGCACGATTCTTGTCCGGAGCGCTGTGATAAGAGATGGCGCAGGAAAGATTCAAAAGAGGTATGGGGTCAATCAGGATATCACCGAACGTAAAGCCATGGAGGTAGCCTTGCACAACAGCAAGGACATGCTTTCGCTGGCGGCAGAGCTTGCCCATCTAGGGCCATGGCAATATCATCCTGAGAAGGGCGCTTTCGAATTCGACGATGAGTTCTATGCTATCCTTGGCACTGATGTAGCGAGGGAAGGGGCTTTTATGACGCCGAAAGTGTATTGTCGGGAGTTTGTGCATCCCGATGACGCTTGGATTTTCGAGACACCCGAGGTGGCAAAAAAATATGTACATCGTATTATCCGCAGAGATGGTAAAGTGCGTACTGTCGCTGTGCAAGGGAATATCATAAAAGATGCCGCTGGCAAAATATTAAAGTGGTATGGGGCGACTCAGGACATTACCGAACAAAAGCAGACCGAGGCTGCGTTGTATCAGCAAACGGAAAAGATTCGTCACCTTGCCTACACTGACGCACTTACTGGCTTGTCAAACCGCGCACATTTAAATGAGCGGCTTGAGGAGGAGATGGAGCATGCTCGTTGCGGTAAGTCGTCAGGAAGTGTCCTATTCATCGATTTAGATGATCTTAAGACGGTGAATGATACGCTAGGGCACACTTATGGCGATGCGATAATAGTTGAAGCTGGGAAACGTATTGCGAAAGAAGTTAGTGAAAATGATTTCGTGGGGCGTATTGGCGGAGATGAATTTGTGGTAATTTTGCCGGGAAAAAGAGACAAACAATACATTGCTACTATCGCAGATAGAGTAATTGACGCGCTCTGTCAAGATACCGAGGTGTTCGGAGAAATCTTTCACCTGTCAGGAAGTATCGGTGTTACTATCTATCCAGACGATGGCGATACGGTTGAAGACATTCTCAAAAACGCAGATAATGCAATGTATTTTGCTAAAAATGCTGGTAAGAATTGCTGGAAGTTCTACGATGCGGATATGCAGGCAACGGCTTATGAAAAGATGCTGCTTACCAAAAGCCTGCATCGTGCCATTGAAAACAAAGAATTTGAACTCTATTATCAACCGCAAATAAACATTGCCGATGGAGTTATCGTGGGATTCGAAGCTTTAATTCGGTGGAATAGTGTGGCTATATCGCCGGCACGGTTTATTCCGTTGGCGGAGCAAAGCGGGCTTATCACGACCATCGGAAATTGGGTACTGCGGGAAGCCTGTCGGTTTGCTCGGCAATTAGCCGATAATGGGTGGGGAAACATCGGTGTCGCGGTTAACGTGTCACCATATCAATTGTGTACTGATGGTTTTATGGACAATGTACGCGATGCTTTGCACGATGCGGGTATTTTGCCACAACAGCTTGAAATTGAAATTACTGAGAATGTATTGATTGCCTCGTTGAAAGAGGGTATTTCCAAGCTGGAAAAATTGCAGTCGATGGGCGTGCGTTTAGCGCTTGATGATTTTGGGACGGGCTATTCCTCTCTGACGTACCTACAGCGGTTACCCGTACAGATTTTAAAAATAGACAAATCCTTTATTGACATGATCCTGATCGCCGATTCGAAAAAGTCAATTATCCGAACTATTGTGGATATGGCGCACTTAATGAGTATGACTGTGGTTGCAGAGGGGGTGGAAACAGAAGAGCAATTGGAATATTTGAAAAAAAACCGTTGCGACGTTGCTCAGGGTTATCTTTTTAGTCGACCAGTACCGGAAAAAGAGGCTCTGCGATTTTTGCCGCCACGTTAACAACTCTTCGTACTCAATAATGAGGGTCATTTGGGACTGCCCCGTTTGATTAGACAGCAAGTTAAGGCTCTTTGACTCGCGGGTACGGTTCCGCCGATTCGGCACACCGTACCATTCACAATCTAAACATTCCCTAATAAGACAGCAGAACCGTCCCCGAGAGTCAAGGATGAAAAAAACAACCCCGAACTCTTCGCCAGCATTTCGGCGGGGGTTCGGGGCTATTTCATCACTGTTCTTATCTGCACAATCCGCGTACCCGTCCTCAGACATTCACGTAAACCGCACTTAGCCGGAAAATAATCCCATTTGCCGACACCTTCAACCAAGCGGAAAACCTCTAATCCCCAAATTGAGGCAGAACACTGCCGACCCTAAATTTTAAATCGCATAACCAACTGATTCAATCCGCCCGCAGTTTCGGCCAAGGTGTTTGCCGCACGAGTAATCTCCTGTAATGATTGGCTCACATCAACGGTTCCGTGTGAAATCACTTGCGTTCCTGATGCACTTTCTTCAATCGTCGCAGCAACCGATTCGATCGCTTTATTAATTTCATTCATTTCTTCAGATACCTGGTGAAGTTTGGCCCCAATTTCACTGGTAATATGCAGGAAGGAATCTGCATCCTTCTTGTACTGTTCACCAACATTAACAAAAGCATCATAATCTTTCCTGACCGTTCCGTTGATAAACCGCAATAATTCATCGCTGTTATCCACCAGAACACCAATGGCAGCTTGAACCTTTTTAGTAAGATCTTGTATCCCGCCCACAGCCTTGGCCGATTCTTCCGCCAATTTGCGGACTTCTTCCGCGACTACCGCAAATCCCCGTCCCTGTTCGCCAGCTCGAGCAGCTTCAATGGCCGCATTCAAAGCCAGCAGATTGGTTTGCCCGGCGATGTTGGCAATCGACGAAGCCATTCCTGAAATTTCGTCGACAATTTTGGCGTCAGCAATCGCTCGAACCACTCGCTTACTGATATCATCATACAACAAGACGGCGGATTGCCGGGAACCCTGGGCACTCTGCTGCAAGTTGACCGCTTGTTGTTCCACACCCTTAGCCACCTGATTGCCGTTAGCGGCATTGTGCGATATCTGCGTGAGGTTTGCTCCCGCATTTTCTGCCGAGGCAGTAATTTCCTCAGCTGATGCAGAAACGGTCTCCAGTCCAGCGGATATTTGTTCCGTAGAGGCAGCCACACTGTTTGCTCCATTAGCAGATTGGCTGGCACTGGCACTCAATTCCTGTGACGCGGCAGCCAAATGTTCTGCCGATACCGACAAAGTTCTGATCACTTCCCGCATATTGGCAATCATTTTGTTCATCGCCCGCGCCATATCCCCAATTTCATCTTTCCGCTCCAATGCTTCTGAAGAAACTTGCATGCTAAAATCGCTAGCAGCCATTCTTTCAAAATATCCAACAGCCGCCTTTAGCGGTCGGACAATGGATCGAGTTGTAACAACCGCACTGGCGCTACCGATGATAAAAGCAATCATGACACTGACCACAACTATTATTTGTGATCGATCCATCATCGCTTGAGAAGCTTCAAATGAATCATTAATTTGTTTTTCGCGAAACTTGGTATACTCATTAATTTTTTTCCGTGTCTCAGCAGCGGCGGGCGCCATTTCATTCGTCATCACAGCAATAGCTTCTTCGATTTTTCCCGCCTTGCGCAAAGGAACAGCCTTGTCAAAGAATATTTTCTGATATACATCGTCCAGGTTCTTTGCATCCTGAGCCATTTGCTTACCCTGGGCGGTAATAGCCTTGGAAATCAAGTCCTGGATAATTTCATCATCTTCTTTATCCAATTTGTTGTAATCATCAATAAAATTCTCTTTACCTGTCAGTAAATAACCTCTGGCTGCCGCGACTTTCAAGCCGCTATTGATTGCCAAACGATCGGTTTTCAATAGTAAGGGTAAGGTTTTGTCTTGTAAATTGTCACTTTCAGATTTGACTCCGTTCAGCAAATAATAACTAATCCCGCCCGAAATAATCATAACTAAAATAATGACCATACATCCTGCAGTAATTTTCGCTCCGATTTTCATAAATACGCCTCCCTTATTCATTCAACACGAAAATCGCATATCGGGTAATTTAGAAACCCATTAAACACGAGGAACGCTATCAATTTCTGGCAGAGGCATCCGTATTTGTCTGGAGAAAATTACTATGATATAA
>DATMYQ010000243.1:0-8674 GCA_035560935.1 Patescibacteria group bacterium
CCATCGCGCTACCCACATTAACGTCGATGCCGGTACGGCCGTCGTTAGAATCAATAAGTAAACAAACGCCAAACGGGCAGATCTCCCGGAACGCTGGTCCGGCCGGACCGGATCGCTTCCCAGTCCACATTGGCATGCGGATCAAACATGCAGGTGACTTTCTCGCCCGGATAAAAAGCGATGATATTCTCAAACCCTAATTTTGCATCCGGATAAATGCTAACAATTTCATTCCAGCTTGATCCGGCATGAATGCCCTGTCGTGTCATGAATTGCGACGAACAAGCTTCCAACCGGTAGATTTTTCCGGCCTCATCCCATATTAACTTGATAGCCGGCTGATCAGCCGCTGCCGCCGGGATATAGATATTTGTCACCCGCGCCGATCTGCCTTCTCCGACCGGTTCGACCGCATCCACGCTTCGCCCCTGATAAACATCCCGGACAACCTGGTTTACCCCGTCCGGTGTTAACCCGCTGTCAATGAGGCCAACATGTCCGTCACCCACCAAATACCGTTCTGAATCATTGGTCATATCGCCGGCAGCAGCCGTACCCATGGTGCCGATCAACACTCCCAGCAAAAACACCAGTATTTTCAACATATACGAAAACCCCTCTCCGGCGGCAGACGATGCTGCGCCATTCCTAATGATTATACAATTTTTCACAATTTCGCAAAAGATTATTTCGCAATAAATTTTCCGCACCCTTCATAAACCTCTGGCAACCAGCAGGTAATTTCTATTTTCTGTCCAATAAAAATAACCATAAAGGAGGTTATCCCTTATGACACTGTATCACGCGGTCACTCCGGCCATCATCGCAGAGTTGCGGCAAATTGCCGGTGCCAAAAACACCATCGTTGACCCGGAGAAAATGGAACCATACTCCCACGACGAAGTCACCGACTCCCGTTATCATCACTGCCCGGAAGTGGTGGTTTTACCGGAAACCACGGCTCAGGTGGCACAAATCATCCAGTTGGCCAACCGGGAACTCATTCCGGTCATTCCCCGCGGCGGCGGCACCGGTCTGGCCTGTGGCGCCGTTCCGCTGTCCGGCGGCCTGGTCCTTAGTCTGGAGCGAATGAACCGGTTGCTGGAACTGAACACCGACAGCATGTACATGATTGTGGAACCGGGCGTTTTAACCGAAGAAGTTCAAAAAGCAGCCAAGGCGGCCGGTCTGTTTTACGCCGGCGATCCCTGCAGCGGCGACAGTTGCTTTATCGGCGGCAACGCCGCCACCAACGCCGGTGGTAATCGTGCGGTGAAATACGGTACTACCCGGGATCAAATCTATGCGTTGGAAGTGGTCACTCCTACCGGCGACATTGTCCGGCTGGGCGGCCGTCTGGAAAAAGTATCCACCGGTTATAGTCTGGAACAATTAATTATCGGTTCCGAAGGTACGCTGGGCATTATTACTCAGCTTACTCTGCGGCTGGTGCCGCTCCCGCGGCACGTAACCGATCTGTTGGCGATATTCCCGACGATCGAAACCACCATCGCCATGGTGGGTAAAATTATCCGTGCCGGCATCACGCCCGCCTGCATAGAATTTATGGACAACGCGACCATTCAGTCGGTAGAGCGGTTTCTCAACGAAAAACTCCCCCACAGCGACCAGGGGCACTATCTGATTGTTCAGTTGGAAGGGCAGAGCGAAGATGATCTGGATGACAAAAGTGTTTTGATCGATGAACTCTGCAGCGAAAATGGCGCCCTCACGGTATTAGTAGCCGACTCGCAAAAAATCTGGCGCGCCCGCAAAGCGTTTGCCGAAGCAGTCCGGCACGAAAGCCTGGTCATGAGCAAAGAAGACATTGTGGTTCCGGTGGACCAAATTCCGGGCATGATGGAAGACATTGCCCGGTTAAGCAGCGAATACGGCTTAACCGCCCGCACCGCCAGCCACGCCGGCGACGGCAACATTCACCTGAACCTGCTGCGCTATGACATGGCAGAAAGCGACTGGGACCACACACTAGATGCTTTTCAGCATGCCCTTTATAGCCTCGTCTATCAGCGGGGCGGCAAGCTGTCCGGTGAACACGGCATCGGCTATAAGCGCAAACAACTGATGCGGGAATTCACTCCCGCTTCGGAGCTGGCCATGATGCAGGCGATAAAAAAAGCACTCGACCCTCGTCTGATTTTAAATCCCGGTAAAATTTTCGACATCGTCTGATCATTACGGCGATTGGAAATGAATCCGCTGTCCCCTTTTTGCGCCAAGCCCCCGTTCGCGAAACACAACTTTCGCAAACGGGGGCTTTTTCCGTACTATCGCGGTTAGTCCAGATTCGTTCCGCTCACCGCCAGACGTTTTACCAGCATGACTTCATTGCCATGACGATTGTACAGCACCCGGTCCATCCAGGATACCATGATCAAAATTCCCCGTCCATTTTCTTCGTACAGGCGTTTTTCAAAGGCCTCTTCGACGGAATTGCGCCTCAAGCCCGCCACCCATTCATTGCCGGCAAACCCCTGTCCACCGTCCCGGACCCGGATCACTAGAAGACTTCCCAACAGGCTGATCTTCACCGTTGCGTTCATCGATTCCTTCATTCCGTTATTTAACGCTTCCCCCAGGACGATGTCCACCATATCCGCCTGTGTTCCCGCCACTTTCCCCAGCAGCGCACGAATTCGGGACCGAATCCGTTCATACTCTCCCGGCCGGTCAATCGCAAAGCGAACCGGAAAGATGGGATGATCGCTGATCCGCAGACACAGAGCGCTGCAATCGTCCCGACGCCATGGATTTGACGCCATTTCGCCCAGCAATCCGATCATCTGCTCAAAATTACCCGTTGGACAGGGCAGATCCCGTTTAACCACCTGATCCCATAGCCCATCGCTGATAAAGTAAAACGTGTCACCCGGCCGGAACGGTACCGTCCATTCCTGGTATTCGGGATTCTCATCGAGGCCAATAAATGATCCTTCTTTTTTTACCATCACCGGCAAAGCCTGACAACCCGCCAAAAAGCCGTAAATACCGGCGGTAACAAAACTCAGCGTCCGGTGCCGGAAATCCGCCTCAAAATAAATAGCCGCCGCATAAGTATCCTCCGAAAAATATTTCAAGACATGGTGATTGATCCAGTTTAACTTAGCCGGCAAACGCATCGGCGAATTAAGGACATCCCGAAAGTACGTGCTGACGACAATCGCCTGCAGCGAACTGGCCACGCCATGACCGGACACATCCAGCACAAAACCGGAAAAGCGTTTATGTTCCTGGCTCCAGGCATAGTCGTAGCTGTCGCCGCTGACCAGGTAATATGGTGAATAGATCGCCCGCACCGATAGTAACAAATCGTCAAAACTACGGGGCAACAAGCCCCGCTGGACATTCGCCGCCAAAGTAACTTCATTTTCCAGCATCGCTTTGGCCCGGTGCAGAGCCGCCGTCCGTTCCTCCACCCGAATTTCCAATTCTTCCTTCGCCTGCATCAGACCATCTTCCATTTTTTTTCTTCCGGAAATATCCTGGAACAGCATGGCAAACTGTCCGGTTTGCGGCGAGAAAATTTTTACCTCATAATACCGGTCCAAATCCCGGCTGTAGTGTTCGTATTCCTGCTGCCCGCCATCTTCGGCAACCCGGTAGCACTTCCGGATAAACGCCGGTGACCAGAGGAATCCCAAATCCCGCCCCTGCATTCCCACCTTTTCCCGCACCGCCAGTCCGGTCAGTCGTTCAAAGGCGCGATTCGCCTGCAGCAAACGGTAGTTGGACGCTTGTCCCTGGTTATCATAAATCACTTCGCATAAGACAGCGCCGGAAATCATTTCCTCAAACAAGCGCCGGTACTGTTCTTCGCCGACAGCCAACCGTTTCTCCGTCCTGCATCGATTTTCTATTTCGACGTTCAACGCCTGATTAGCATTCTGCAATTCATCGTTCACGGCCAGAATTTCTTCATTCAATGCGATCAACATCTGGTTGGCGGCAAACAGTTCCTGAGTCCGTTCATCCACCTTCTGCTCCAGTTCTTCGTTGACTTTTCGCAACTCTTCCTGGGTTACATCCAATGCCACCAGGCTGGTCTGGATCTTATCCGTCATTTTTTCAAACGCGGTATATAATTGCCGGATTTCGCGGGGCCAGCCGTCCTGACCGGTTCGGGGAAATTCATCATCCCCCAGCATCGTTTCTCCATCCGCCACGCAGCTCATCGTCTTAGCCAGCTTCGTAATCGGTCGGGACACCCGTTGGGCCACCAGAAAAATAATTCCCCACAACATCAATAAAATCAACAAATTCTGTCCGGCAATAATAACCAATTCGCGTTGCAGCTGTTCATTGCGAAACATTTCCGTAAACGTTACCGTCAATGTCCCTATTTTCTGTCCCTGCTGCATCACTTGTCGCTCCATTATCACCATACCGGGATCCTGGTATTCCCGGGTATTTTTCCCGCCCTGAAACAGCACCGATTCGGTTTTAGTGTCCAGATTCACTATGGTGATCACTACGGATGCGACCTCCGGATCCTGGAAAATGGCTTCGCCGCCAGCACGAATCGCCGCTAAATTATACTCCCATAGCGACAATCCCAGTCCCATAGAAGCCAAATCCATCATCAGGGTATTCTTTTGGGAAAACTCCGCCTTTGCTTTTTCTTTAACCTGTGAATACTCCCAAAAGCCCTGCCCTAACGAGAAAAATAACGAGAATAAAATCACTGGAATCGCAAACTTATCGCGCAGCGCAATCTTCATCGCATTCCGTCCTCACTGGCCGTTCCCGACACTTTCCAGCTTTGCCCGGTCCGGTCCAAACCCGATTCCTCCTATAACACGTCCATTGCCAAAGCTTTTTTCGTCAGCGACTTTATCCACTCTTCTCTATATGGTATCACAATTTTCCGTATTTTCGCAAGGTAGTGCGTATTCAGATCACTTTGCACTCTTGTTTTTGTGAACAATTCCCGTTTTGTCAGAAAACCTCTCTATTTTGCCGAATTTTTTTTAAAATAAAACCCCCGAGCAGAAGATCACGTCGTAAAACAACGCATTCTCGCCCGGGGGTTGTCTGTTAGTCAGGAGAGTTGATTAGCAGTTGTCACCTTTGGCCAACCGCTGGTAGGAAGCCCGCCGCTCGGCCGCATCGTTGGCGGTTTTGTCAAACAGAGCATCGGCCTGATCAGGATACTGCTGTTTCAGCGAGGCATAACGCACCTCACCCATCAGGAACTCTTTGAAGTCCGCCGTGGGTTCTTTCGAATCCAGCGTAAACGGATTTTGTCCCTGATCCTTGAGGGTCGGGTTGAACCGGTACATTGCCCAGTAACCGGATTCTACCGCTTTTTTGGCTTCCAGTTGAGTATTTCCCATACCCACTTTCAGTCCATGGTTAATACAAGGCGCGTAGGCGATGATCAACGACGGTCCCGGATAAGCTTCCGCTTCGGCAATGGCCTTCAGTGTTTGGTTTTTGTCTGCGCCCATGGAGATTTGTGCCACATACACATAACCATAGCTCATCGCCATCATGCCCAGATCTTTTTTCTTAGTAGTCTTGCCGCTGGCGGCAAATTTGGCAATAGCCGCTGTCGGCGTGGACTTGGAGGACTGTCCGCCCGTGTTGGAATAGACTTCAGTGTCAAACACCAATACATTGACGTCTTCACCGGAAGCCAGCACATGGTCCAGACCGCCGTAACCGATATCATAAGCCCAGCCGTCACCGCCAAAGATCCAGTGAGAACGTTTCACCAGGAAGTCGCGCTCGCCGTAGATTTCTTCCAGAAGCGGCACGCCGGCTTTTTCTTTTTCCAGTAATGCGATCAGTTTGTCGGCCCGCTCGCGGGTGTCGGCGCCATTGTTGAGGTTTGACTGCCAATCTTCCAGGGCAGTTTTCAACTCGTTGCTGATTTTCAGTTCAGTGGCTGCTTTTATTTTCATGGCCAGCGTTTCTCTCAACTGTTTAACACCCAGATACATGCCCAATCCGAATTCGGCATTGTCCTCGAACAGCGAGTTGGCCCAGGACGGACCATGGCCGCGATGATTCACCGTGTAAGGAGTGGACGGCGCACTGGCACCCCAGATGGAGGAACAACCGGTGGCGTTGGCGATCATCATCCGGTCGCCGAACAATTGCGTAACCAGTTTGGCGTAAGGCGTTTCGCCGCAACCGGCGCAGGCACCGGAGTATTCGAGCAACGGCTGTTCGAACTGGCTGCCTTTGAGGGTTTGTTTCGATGTGGGGTTTTTCTTGGGAGCCAGGCCCAGAGCATAATCCCACAGTGCCGTTTTTTCCAGTTGGCTTTCCAACGGTTTCATCACCAATGCTTTTTCCTTGGCCGGGCAAACCTGTTCGCAGTTGCCGCAACCGGCGCAATCCAGCGGGGAAACCGCCATATGGAACTGGAATTCCTTGGCGCCATTGGCGACTTTCGCTGCCATGGCGATCGGCGCGGCCTTCACTTCCGCTTCCGTCGCCAGTACCGGCCGGATCGCCGCATGCGGGCACACATAGGAACAATGGTTACATTGAATACAGTTATCGACTTGCCATTCCGGTACATTGACCGCGATGCCGCGTTTTTCGTAGGCTGCGGTGCCGCTGGGGAAAGTGCCGTCTTCGCGGCCGACGAACGCGCTGACCGGTAATTTATCGCCTTCCTGACGGTTCATCGGAATCATGACATTCTTGATAAAGGCCGGAACCTGTTGAGTATCGGCCGCAGTATCCGCCGCCGTCTTCCAGGCTGCCGGAACTTCTACTTTTATAATGGCGGTCAGACCCTGGTCAATCGCGCCGTTATTCATTTCAACAATTTTCTTGCCTTTTTTGCCATAAGACTTTTCCACGGCGTCTTTCAGATATTTCACAGCCTGATCCACCGGAATGATATTGGCCAGTTTGAAGAAGGCTGACTGCATAATCATGTTGATCCGGCCACCCAACCCGATGTCCTGGGCGATTTTCACGGCGTCAATGGTATAGAAGTTGATATTGTTGGCCGCAATGTAGCGTTTCATCGCTCCCGGCAAGCTGGCTTCCAGGCCTGCAGCATCCCAGTTGCAGTTCAACAGGAACGTACCGCCGGCTTTCAGACCTTCCATCACATCATATTTATCCACGTAAGACTGGTTGTGGCAAGCCACAAAGTCCGCTTTATTGATCAGATATGGTGCTTTAATCTGCTGTTTACCGAACCGCAGATGTGAAACGGTAATCCCGCCGGATTTTTTCGAGTCATAGGAGAAATACGCCTGAGCATACATGTCCGTATGGTCACCGATAATTTTAATCGCGCTCTTGTTGGCGCCCACCGTGCCGTCGGAACCCAGACCCCAGAACTTACAGGAAGTAGTGCCCTTCGGTGTGGTGTCGATGTCCTGACCATCCGGCAGTGAAGAATGATTGACGTCATCGTTAATGCCGATGGTGAAACTGTTTTTCGGCTGCGCCTGTTTCAGATTGTCAAAAACCGCCGCAATATGGGACGGCAAGACTTCTTTCGAGCCCAAGCCGTAACGGCCGCCAACGATCAACGGCTGCCATTCCTTGCCATAGAACGCACTCTGCACGTCCAGATACAACGGTTCACCGATCGAGCCAGGTTCCTTCGTCCGGTCCAGAACCGCAATTTTCTTGACGGTTTTGGGGATAAACTTGAAGAAATGCTCCAGCGAAAACGGACGATACAGGTGGACAACCAACAAGCCCACTTTTTCGCCATTGGCATTCAGGAAGCGAACGGTTTCTTCAATCGTATCGCAGACGGAACCCATCGCAACAATCAGGCGGTCCGCGTCTTGGGCACCATAATAGTTGAACAAATGGTACTCACGGCCCGTCAATTTACTCAGTTGTCCCATGTACTCTTCTACCAGAGCCGGGATCTCTTCATGAAAATGGTTGCCAACCTCACGATTCTGGAAATAAACGTCCGGATTCTGAGCCGTGCCGCGAATCACCGGATGATCAGGATTCAACGCCCGGCGACGGAAAGCATTCACCGCGTCCATATCCAGCAATTTTCCCAGTTCGTCATACTCCAGCACTTCCACTTTTTGCACTTCGTGAGAAGTACGGAACCCATCGAAGAAGTTAATAAACGGAACCCGGCCTTTGATAGCCGCCAAGTGAGCCACTGCGCCCAGATCCATAACTTCCTGGACGCTGCTTTCCGCCAACATGGCAAAGCCGGTCTGACGGGCTGCCATCACGTCCTGATGATCGCCAAAAATACTCAGCGCGTTAGTGGCCAATGCCCGGGCGCTGACATGAAATACCGCCGGCAGCAATTCACCGGAAATCTTATACATATTAGGAATCATCAGCAGCAAGCCTTGCGATGCCGTATAAGTAGTCGTCAACGCACCAGCCTGCAAAGAGCCGTGTACCGCACCAGCCGCGCCGCCCTCTGATTGCATTTCCGCAACTTTGACCGTTGTGCCGAAAATATTTTTTCGGCCTTGAGCCGCCCATTCATCTACCAATTCTGCCATTGTGGAAGAGGGGGTAATGGGGAAAATTGTCGCGACCTCCGTAAATGCATACGAAATGTGAGCCGCAGCAGTATTCCCGTCCATGGTTTTCATTTTTTTCATTTGTACAACCGGCCTCCTTCGATAATTGAAATCATAGTTATGATTCCATACAAGCTATCAAATATCCTTCTGGGTTTTCGTATTTCTAT
>DATMYQ010000244.1:0-4391 GCA_035560935.1 Patescibacteria group bacterium
CAGTTTATCACAGACCACTGGAAAAAAGAAAGAAAATTTTTTAGGAAACCTATCTCAAGGAGGCGGATATTCGTTGTTTTTTGCGAAATTGAGTCGGTATTGTGTGGTTACGGCACTACCATTGCTACTGGTGATAACGGCCGGGTGCGGCGGTGCCCGTCAGGCCCCGCCAACGGCAGCGCCGGAAGTCAAAGCGGTCCAGGTCATTCAAAAAGATTTACCTTTGACGTCCGTGTATTCAGGTCAGGTGCAGGCGAAAAATGAAGTGAAGCTGCAGGCGAAAGTTTCCGGCAACGTCATCGCCAAGATGATTAGCGGTGGTGATATCGTTCAGCAGGGTCAACCGTTGTTCCAGATTGATCGCCGTCAGTATGAGACTGCGGTTCGTTCTGCTCGGGCGTTGGTTTCACAATCAGAATCAGCACTCAGTAATTCTCAGGCGGACGTGCTGCGCTACCGGAAATTGGCTACCGTTGACGGCATTGCCCAACAAATATTGGATACCCAGATAGCCAAAGAGAGTCAGGATGCTTCAACGGTGGATGACAATCGCGCCAAACTGCAGCAGGCCGAGAACGATTTGCAGGATACGTTGGTGCTTTCACCGCTCGATGGCCGTATTGATGTCAATGACGTCAGCGTGGGTACTTATGTAACCGGTGCTTCTACCGTTATGGCGACGATTTCTTCTGTGGATCCGGTGTTTGTGCAGTTCAGCATGAGCGAAAATGAATATTTAAGCCTGGCGCAGGCCGGCAAAGGAGATTTATCCAACGGATGGGGTAATAGTCTGAAACTGGTGCTCAGTAACGGAACGGTATACCCATTGACCGGTAAAATTGAGCAGGTGGATCGTGGTTTAGCTCAGAACACCGGTACGTTGACGATTAAAGCCCTGTTTGACAATCCACAGCGGTTGCTGCTGCCGGGCATGTTTACCCGGGTGGAAGTGACCAGTGAAATTCGCCAGGGAGCCTTGCTGGTTCCTCAGCGTGCAGTGCAGAGAGTTTTGGAGAAGACGTTTGTGACCGTGGCGACGCCGGAAGATAAGGCGGAGCTCCGCGAAGTGAAGTTGGGTACGGTGGTAGGCAATCTTTGGCTGGTGGAAGAAGGCCTAAACCCATCTGACCGGGTTATCGTTGAAGGGGCTGCCAATTTGCGGCCGGGAACTCAGCTGACGGTGATTATGGTCAATCCTGACGATTTGAAAAGCGCGGTAAGCCGCTAGGAGGAATGTGATCATATGGCCCGTTTTTTTATTGAACGTCCTGTTTTTGCCATTGTGCTATCCATCGTGATCACCCTGTGCGGTCTGATTGCAGGGTTAAATTTGCCGATTGCGCAGTACCCGCAAATTGCGCCGCCGCAGGTCAGCGTCAGTGCCAGTTATCAAGGTGCGAATGCTGACGTGGTGGAGGAGACGGTGGCTCAGATTGTTGAGCAGCAGGTAAACGGCGTGGAAAACATGGTTTCCATGCAATCGACCAGTTCCGATGCCGGTACCTATTCGTTGTCGGTACAGTTTGAACCGGAGAAAAATGCGGATTTTGCCACTGTACAAACGCAGAACCGTGTGGCCCAGTCCACACCGGCTTTGCCGCAGGATGTGCAGCAGGCAGGGGTCACCACCACCAAAGCCTCACAGGATTTGGCGTTGATCTTTGCGCTGTATTCGGATAATGATCGTTATGAGAATAATTTCTTGAAAAATTATGGCAGCATCTATCTGTTGGAAGAAATAAAACGGGTTAAGGGCGTAGGTTCCGTTATGGAATTTGGTTCTGACTATGGTATGCGGGTCTGGTTGCAACCGGATAAAATGGCGCAACTGGGAATCACTACGCAAGAAGTGTCTGCTGCGATAACAGAGCAAAATGCCCAGGCACCGGCCGGCGCTATTGGTAAACGACCCAATTTGCCGGATCAGGAATTCCAGTATAGTACCCGGGCCAAAGGCCGTTTGGATCAAGCGGAGGAATTTGCCAATATTATTGTTCGTACCGATGCGAAAGGATCTTTTGTCCGGGTTAAAGATATTGCCCGTACGGAGTTTGGCAGCAAAGATTACAGCTTTTTCTCCGAAGTGAACCGTCATCCGACCACAGGCTTTGCCGTCCAGCTCAGCAGCGATGCCAATGCGTTGGAAACCGTGAGCAATGTTCGAAAAGTTTTGGAGAACGCTGCATTAAAGTTTCCACCCGATATGAAATACAAAATCATTGTTGACACGACATTGTTTGTTCGGGAGTCGATGACCGAGGTGGTAATAACCTTCATCGAAGCATTGGCATTGGTATTACTGGTTGTGTTTTTGTTCTTGCAAAGCTGGCGGGCCACACTGATTCCGATGCTGGCGATTCCCGTTTCGCTGATCGGAACGTTTGGAGCGTTTTATGTGCTGGGTTTTTCCATTAATACTCTGACCCTGTTTGCGATGGTTTTGGCCATCGGCCTCGTCGTTGATGATGCCATTGTGGTTATCGAAGCGGTGGAACACCACATGCGTTATTCCGGAATGAAGCCCAAAGAGGCAACCATCCGGGCGATGGATGAGGTATCCGGGCCGGTTGTTGCCATTGCTTTCGTTTTGGCATCGGTGTTTCTGCCGGTGGCCTTTTTCGGCGGTACCATGGGCATCCTGTATAAGCAGTTTGCCTTAACCGTGGCCGTATCCATGGCCTTGTCCGCCTTGGTGGCGTTGTCACTGACACCAGCGCTTTGTGCCACGCTGCTTAAACCACATCAGCCGAATGCACATCCGGGCTTGCTAGGGCGCTTTTTTGAGGCGTTTAACAATTGGTTTGACCGGACATTGGATCGCTATACGGGCCGAGTGGGGAAATTTATGCGTCGCACAAGGCTTTGTGCCGTATTTTTAGTGATACTGGTGATTTTGATCGGCGGTCTGTACCGCCTTGTTCCCACCGGCTTTGTTCCCAGTGAGGACCAGGGATATATGATCAGTGCGTTGACATTGCCGGAAGCCTCCAGTATGAATCGGTCGATGAATACTGTGCGCCAGGTGGGAGATACTATCCGTCAACAGCCGGGGATCGAAGATACCATGACGGTGGCGGGATATGATTTATTGGGCGGCGGTAACCGTTCCAATGCCGCCGTCATCTTTACTCGTCTGGCACCATGGGATGAACGTACCACGCCGAATTTGCAGTTAGGGGCGGAGATTGGTCAGGTTTATAGGGCCAGTGCCCATATTCCCGAAGCCAATATTATCACCTTTCCGCCGCCGTCACTTCCCGGTTTGGGTATGGTGGGTGGATTTACGATGATGTTGCAGGATCGCAATGGCGTATCTACTCAGGAACTGGAGGACGCTGCTAATAAGTTTTTGGCGGCAGCCCGCAAACGCCCGGAGATTGGTATGATCTACTCCAACTTCAAACCTAATACACCGGGTTATGAATTCCAGGTGGACCGGGACAAAATTAAAAGCCTGGGGATCTCGGTCAGTGACGTATTTACCACCCTGCAGGCGTGTTTAGGCGGTGTTCAGGTCAACGATTTCAGCCGGTTTGGGCATACGTATAAAGTCATTGTGCAGGCGGAACCGGAGTTCCGTAACGATATTGACAATATCCGTTTCTTTTTCCTGAAAAGTTCATCAGGAACGTTGGTGCCGCTGGATACGCTGATTAAGCCAGTACCGATCAGTACGTCGACGATGAATAAACGGTATAATGGTTTCCGGGCCGCTCAGATTAACGGCAATCCGGCGACCGGTTACAGTTCTGGTCAGGCGATTGCCGCGCTGGAACAAGTGGCGGCGGAAACACTGCCTTCCGGCTTTGGCTATGAATGGTCCGGTCAGAGCCGGGAAGAAAAGGTTTCCAGCAGCAAAACCCCGTTACTGTTTACGCTGGCGTTTATCTTTGTGTTTCTTTGTTTGGCGGCTTTATACGAGAGCTGGAGTGTTCCGTTCGCGGTACTGTTCAGCATTCCTACCGGTGTGTTTGGCGCTTTTCTGGCCCAATATGCCCGAAATCTGGAAAATAATGTATATATGCAGATTGGTATCGTCATGCTGATTGGGCTGGCGGCAAAAAATGCCATTCTAATTGTCGAATTTGCTAAAGTTAGAACTGATAAAGGGATGGATGCGGTCGGTGCTGCTATTGAAGCGGCTAGACTGCGACTGCGGCCGATATTGATGACCTCACTGGCTTTTATTATCGGTTGTATACCGTTGGCGATGGCTACCGGCGCCGGTGCCGGTGCCCGGAATGCAATGGGCACCGCTGTGGTGGGTGGCATGATGATGGCGACGGCGATGGGGATCTTTTTGATCCCGGTATTCTTTGTGGTGGTGGAACGGATTGTTTTCCGTATCCGCAATTTGAAAAATAAAGGAATTGCATGATAGAATCATAGAT
>DATMYQ010000245.1:0-10265 GCA_035560935.1 Patescibacteria group bacterium
GGATTAAGGAAAATCCATCAGGGACAAAATTACAGGGAGGTATGTATCATGCGTATACAAAGTGAAGCGTATTCCTGGTCCACGACCACACAAACGACCACTCAGACAGCAACCGCAACCTGGCAAAGCGCTGTTGCCAAGGAAAAAGAGGATCAATCCGCAACAAAAAACTCTGACGCCTATGCTCAAAGTGTTGATGGCGACACCGTGGAACTGAGCTCTTTTGCCGTTCAGTCCACCCTACAGTCGGCAGGAATCTCCAGTATCTCCGCCCAAAGCACACTGGCCGAATCCGGCACGGTTAGCCTGCAAAGCGCTGACGGCGATACCGTGGAACTAAGTTCATCCGCTGTACAAGCATCACAACTGACTACTGCAACAAGTGTCACAACCAGCGAGGAGTCCACCGCCACAGCTTCAACGTCCGAAGAAGAAGCCACTACAGCCAGCGACACCAGTGACACAGATACCACTTCCGCGCCAACACAAACTGTGGCAGCCGAAACGCAAGCTGCCAAACCGAAAGGCGGCAGTGGTTCTTCCTCATCCGCTTCGACAACCGAAGAAGAGATCAAAACAAAGAAAGCGGAAAAGGAAAAACTGGAAGCCCAGTTAAGTGAACTGCAACAAAACACCAGCAAGGAAAACAAAACACAAGAGCAAAAAGTAAAAGCGCTGCAAACCCAAATTGACCAGTTGGAAACGGAAATCCTGCAACTGGAAACCGAATCCAGCGAGAGCGCCAGTTAGTCTTCGCCTAAAACAAAATCATCCTACTGAGCACGATAATATACGTGGCTGTGTGAAACGGAAGTTTCCTCACAGCCACTTTTTTTTATTTCGCCTTAAGGCCAGGCCGAACGATGCTGCTTATTTTTTCGGCACGGCAATGATATAGCAGTTTCGCACCACCTGACCGGGATTCAGATACTGGGTATCAAACCACATATCCCGAAAACGCCAGGCGTTAAACGACGTGATGCCGTCGGGATTATTGCGGCTGGTCCAGTGCGTGGCCGAATCCGCAAAAAAGATCGTGTCCACACCCTTGGCCGGTGACTCGTATTCCGCGAAATAACCGGTGGTCACCACCCAATGGCCGCCCCAGTCGATCCATTCCACCAACACCGGAATACCCCGTTTCAGATTGTCCCGCAACAGCTCCAGGGAGCCATCATAACCGAGTGTGGCATCAAAACCATGCTCATTCAGCCAGTCCCGGATCTCTTCCGCTGTAGTCCCCGGCTGCGGTGAATTCATGTCCCGGGTCCCCATCTCCCGGGCAATTCTCATTTCCGTAACAGACGTCATGTCCGCCTCACTCAGCCGGTTATGCCAGCGCAGCAGCGACATCACCATCGCCGGACCGCAGGTATAATCCGTGGTCTGTTGATAGCCCTTGACACCCAGGGACACATAATACGGGTTGGGCTTCATTTCATAATAATTGGCAGCCGCCACGGAACCGGGTGGTTGCACCGGCGAAGCCGCCAGTGCCAGTCCCGTATTGCCCAGACAAATTGCCGTCAAAGCCACGGCCAGCCATCGCCGCCTCCAGAATGCAGCGAACTTCTGTCGCTTCATTGATCCCTTCACTCCATTTCGTCTTCCTATCGCCAAAGCACCGGTTTGCCTATCACCAAAGCGGGTCGCACTGCCCAGTCAGCAAATTCACCGCCACAGAATTCTCCATTCTGATAAATCTCGGTTCAAATGATGGACCGCAACGCGTTTATGAATCCTTCCATAACCGATATGTCCTGCAAAGTAACCCGAATATGATTGGGAAAACGAAAACCGGCCATTGTCCGTATCATATAGCCCCGATGCATCAATTTACGATAAGCCAGCGTATCGCTAAGCGGCAGGCGAACAATTACATAATTTCCCTCGCCACAAATATACGGCAACCTCAAATGAGTCAGTTCCTGTTTCAAATACTTCTTGGACTCCCGCATCAGAGCCCGGGTTTTCGCCACATGAGTCCCATCGTCGCTCAATGCGGCCAACGCGGCTTCCTGCGCCAGCGCATTGACCGAATACACCACGCAGGTGCGGCGGATAATATCCACAACGTCAACATGGCCGGCCAAATAGCCGATACGCAACGCCGCCAACGCGTACATCTTGGAAAACGTTCGAAAAACAACCAGGTTGGGATATTCCTTAATCAATTTCATTCCGTCGGGAAAGTCCGCCGCTTCAGCATATTCACCATAGGCTTCATCCACTACTACAATCTGCCGGCCACGCACCCGGTCCAGAAAATTCCTTAATTGCGTTTCATTCCAATAGGACCCGGTAGGATTATTGGGATTGCAGATAAAAATAATCTTGGTCCGGTTATCGGCTGCGGCCAGCATGGCATCCGCATCAAAACCATTGTCCTTTAGCGGCACCAACCGGCTTTCAAAACCGGAAAAACCCGCCACCCATTCATAAACGGCAAAGGTTTTATCCACGGTGACAATATTATCACCCGGCTGGCAAAAAGCCTTAGTCACAAAGGAAATGACCTCCGTAGCACCGTTACCGACCAGAAATGCATCCGGCGAAAATCCAAAAAGCTCACCCAGGCGCTGCCGCAAATAATAGGCATCGCCGCTGGGATAAATGGCCGCCCGTTCCGGGCAAAACGAGCGGATGACCTCCTTTGCCGCCGGCGGCGGTCCCAGCGCATTCTCATTGTTGTTCATCCGATACAGAAAAGGAGCGCGATACAACTGCCGCAAAACCGCATCCGGCTTACTGGGAATATAGGATTCAATTTGCTGAATGTATGACGGCACTAATTGTGTGAGAGGCGGAAAGATGCCGGCCATGCTACGCTCCTCCCCGGTATTGAAATACGATAACGTCACCCTGTCCGCCCCAAGGTAAAACGTAAGCCGGCGTAAACCCGGCCTCGCCGAGGTCTGTCGCCAGCATCGCCTCTGCTTCCTTACCTGTGTCCAGTTCGAAAAACAGCTTCGTCAAGCCCTGCTTCAGTAAAGAAGACACATAATCCTGCAATACGGTCCGGGCATCCGCCCCGGCCAGCAACGCCGTAATCACCGCCTGTTTCTGTGTGCCGTCCACCGTAACGGAAAACACGGAATGTTCCCCTTGTTTCTCGCCGGCCGGTTCTACCCAAACAATGTCTCGCGGTAAAACCAAGCGATCATAGCATTCCGTGACAAAGTCCTTTAAAACTGCAGGCACAAAGACAACCATCCCCGTATCCTCTGCCAACTGTCGGTACAACACCGTGTTACCGGCAGGCGATTCCTCCGAAAATGCTGACGAATCCGGGACCAGTTCCTCAAAGTAATGCTGTGGAATTTCTGCCGTAGGTTTTCTGACCACCAGGCTGAGCGCTCCCGAACGGGCAACGGTTGCCAGCATTTTTTCTACAATTCCATCCGCAAGGTCTGCCTGAAAAACGTAGGGACCATACGCTTCCAACAAATTTCCGCTGCGCATCCAAATCATACCACCGCCCACATTGCCCTTGTCGTCCGTTGCCAACACCGCTTCATATGCACCGCTGTTCACCATGTCAACCACTTTGCCGGGAAAGCGGAAAAAGTCCGGCGCCTCTTGGTAAGCCGAACTTGTCTGCAATGAAAACTGTTTCAGTTCCTCCCGACTACCCGTGTGATATCGATAGTTTCCCGGCGGTGGCGGCAAAAATTGGGCCGTCAATTCCGGATACTGTTTTTCCACCAAAAAATACAGCGCCATTTCCGTATCGCTTTCCATCACCAGCCGAAAACGGTCCACCATACGGGCCGCCAGTAAAATTCCCAGTTCCGGCAACAGCTCTTCATTTTCCAAGTCCATCTTGGCCGTCTTGTTCATGAGCCGCGTCGGCAACGCAAGCGCCGGCACCCGGCAAACCATCTCGACAAAATATCCGCCGGGGCGAGCCCAAAGAAATATCATTTCCTCTCTTTGCGCCTGCGGCGCCAGGAAAGCAAAAAGTTCCTCCACCGCTAAACCAAGCCTTAGACTTCTGGCCTCATCCAAGCCAAGAATTTTTGCCACGCTCTCCGTGAACCCGACAACCACCGGCAGCATGGCCATTGTCAAAGGTATTCTCAGTTCCGCGTCTTTACAGCCATTCATCATCCATGCTCCTTCACGCAGAAACGACCTGCGGTTTCCAGAAAAGGCCGGTTCATTTATCCTTTGTATTGGTTGACATCAATGACCTGCGTACCGGCAAACTTATCTCCCAGACGCCGCCCTTTATCGGTCACCAGCACCATAACCAGTTCAATCAGCCCGCCGACATAAGGAATATACCAAGGCAACGCCCGTAAGGCCGATTTTCCCATAGTGCAGGGTTGATTTGTACTTAAACTGACCACCATAAGGCCATTCATTTTCTTGCCGTAGCCATGTCCACCGCTAAATCCATCTTTACAAAACCCGTAAAAGAATGCCCAACATCCGGTAATCAGGACCAATATCCCGGCAAACACCTCCAGCCCGTCAATACTGTACAATGCCAGCGCCAGCAACAGCGGCAACCCGCCAATGGCGCCATCCACCAGACAGGCCAGTAAGCGTCGGCCAAAACCGACTTTGGGATAATCCATTTCCATCACCATCGCATAGTGAGGTGTGGTGGAAGAATTCGGCGACGGAGCCGCCGGCGGACCTGCCACCAGGGGCGGCGGGCTCGGCGGAACGCTCTGAGTACCCGTTGCCTCCGGTGTCACCGGCCCAGCGTCAAAGCGATTGCCGCAACCCGTGCAGAACTTAGCCTCCTCAGGGTTTTGCTGACCGCATTTAGGACAAAATTGATTTTTCATAAAAAGAATAATTCCTCCCCGTTATTTTGTTTTGCTCTCTGCCTTACAGTGACGCGCTCTCTGATCTCATCCTGCCTGGATTCGTCACTGTACCTCGCCAAATTTATTATTAAAGTTAACGTGTAATAATTCGCCGTGACCAGGCAGTTCCCTGCCAAATCTAGGATTGTTGACATAAAAAGCGCCAAAATATTTCCGTGTTTCGTTTGTTGTCTAGCGGAGATAGGCTCCCTGTTTTCGCAGCGCCTGCCGCAATTCTCCCGCCGGCAATTCTGTCGGCTGACAACTCGACAGAACCGCCATGGCTCCGGCGGTTCCACCGGCCTGGCCGATGGCCATGGCAATGGGAGAAACCCTTACGGCCGCGCAGGCTTCCGACGTGGCGGAGATGCAGCGGCCCACTGTAATCAAATTCGTAATCTCCCGCGCCAGCAGACTGCGATAGGGTATTCCATACACCGCCCCATAGGGCAGTTTTTTGGTTTGCGTGCCTTCCCCGTCCGGACTGTGAACGTCAATCGGATAACCGCCGCAGGCGATTTCATCGTCAAACGCCACTCTGTCCAGCAAATCCTGCGCCTGGAGAATGTAGCGGCCTTTAATCTTACGCGACTCCCGCACGCCAAGGTTCGGTCCGGTGGATACCAGTACCGCCGCTTCGAAACCGGGCAAACGTTTCTGCATGAACCGGTACAGCTCCAGCGCCTGCCGCCGCCCTTCCGTCTCCGCCCGGGACAATTCCGCCGCATCGGTCGGATTCACTTTCTGAATCCGGGTTGTATTCACAATCACCTCACCTGGATTGTTGGTTTCAAAAAACAGCACGCACTCCCGTGAAAACGACAGTTCACCGTCACGGCGCCCCTGCTCAAACTCCTTAACGAATCCACCCAGCGAGAGTCGCGTCGCCTTGTCTAAAAGCGCCACATTGACCTCGAGAAAATCCGCCGGGTCCCGGCGCACGCACTCCTTGACCCGGGCAATATTTACCTGCCGCATTTTCATGTTCATCGTCACCGGCTGGCAAAGATTGTCCGATTCCCGCCCCAGCTGAAAATCGACACCGCTGCGGGCGGCCAAATCCCCATCACCACTGGCATCCACAAACGTGTGAGCGGTAAACTCCTGTTCCCCTGATTTGGTCAGCACCCGGATCGCCGCGATCCGGTCCCCTTCCCGCCGAACACCGGCCAACATGCTGTGATACAGTAAAACCCCGCCCGCCTCGCAGAACATGGTTTCCAATACATGCTTTAACAGCTCGGCGTCAAAAGGCGTGACCGTGTAGGTATAACCGGTGGTATCCACGATATGGCCTGGTGATCCGCCCATGGCTTTCAGCCGTTCCACGACTTCGCCGGCAATTCCTCTGACCACTTGCCGCTCGCCGGCGTGAAAGGTCATCATCGGCCCCACGCCGCCAGCCGTCAGCATCCCGCCCAAAAAGCCCATTTTCTCCACGATAAGGGTGCGGGCGCCTTGCCGGGCGCTGGCAATCCCGGCCACCGCGCCGGAAACTCCGCCGCCCACGACAATCACATCATAACGCTCGCCTGTCGCCGCAAATTCTGCCGCCGGTTCTGAAACCGGGCGGTCGTCGAGCTCCGCGGCCAGCACCCGTCCGGCCCCCCCGCCGGCCGCCAGTACCGCCGTTGTGGTTACCACTCCCATTTCTTTAAGAAAGGTGCGTCGATTCACTTTATCCATAGGATATCCGCCTCCGCAGTTCATTTTTTGTCCGGTTCCGGTTAATAGGTAACAGAAACTACTTAACGGGAACTCGGCAGGCAACTATCTTACCAACGCCTGAAATTCCGGCATTTTACGCATCTTGGCAAAATGATCCTGTTCCTGGGCCACCGCTTTTACCGCCGGGTCCAGTTCAATGGCTTTCTTTAAATATTTCAGCGACTCCGGCGCATTTCCCCGGTCGGCATAGATGGTGGCCACGCCGTAGTAGCTCCAGGTATTGGCCGGATCACCCTGAATGGTTTTTTCAAACCATACCAGTGACTGGTCATAATCATTTTGCAGTTTGTACGCCATCGCCATATCATAAAAAGCGGCCACATAACCCGGATTCAGGTCGAGGGTTTTTTGTATCAGCGCCATACCGCTTTGGTAATCCCCCTCAAAGCAACGCGCGATCCCTTTGGCAGTATATACCTTAAAGTTGGCGGGATCGGCGGCAATCGCCCGGTCAAAACTCGCTACGGCCTCCGGATATTTATATTGTTCATAGAGCTTCAAACCCTGTTGAAAAAAGTTTTCCGATTCCGCAATTTTTACCGGGTCACTCTGCGCGGCAGGAGGCGGCGCTTGCGCCTTCTCCTTACTTTGCACCACACTTTTATTTTCCGGCGGTTTGTTTCCATTGCCGGCTGGGAAAGTGCAGCCCGCCACGCTTACGAAAAACAGGCTGAAAGCAACCAGTATTATTTTTTTTGATTTTTTGTTCATTCATATCCTCCCCGGGCATCCGCGGTAATCCACTTTCCCGTTTTATAACACTACCTCCGTTGATTTACATACCGTCATTCCCAACCCGGCACAACGATTATACATAAACTCGTGAGCAATCGCGGGAAAATCCGGGCTGCCGGGCACCGGTTGCACCGGGCTCATACAATCCGTCAACAGCGTGATTTTCTTGAACAGCTCCGCATCCGTTAACTCAATCCTGCCAATCAGATCCTCCAGAGTCGCTTTCACACAGTGCGAGCTCGCCTGCCCCGCAATAAACAAGCGTTGATTCTCCAGCAACGCATCAAAAAATTCCGTACGGAAGCTCCCGACACGATGACCGCACAATTCCGTCACTTCGGGTTTCAGTACGCTGTAGTTCTCCGTCAGGGTATGCTGTCCTTTTTTTTCAAAATGAGTTTGGTACTGGCGCAGGGCGGAATGAAACAGCAACACTTCAAACAACAGCGGATCCACAGCGTGGCTGATATCGCCCATCATCGTATGGTACGGTCAAATCATCAATTGATACTTACCGCTGGCCGATAATTTTTCTGTGTATTCCGTCAGCTGCGGCACGTGAGCGACCGGCTTCCAGCGGCCGCTGTGCACGTCCGTATCGGTGATAATGGTAAACGGCGCCGGATGATTTCCCGCCGCATCCGTCCACATGGAAGAAAAAAATACCTGGAAGTAATAATGCGTATCCAGCGATACTTTAATGGTGTCGATCTTATCCAGATATTTGAGAACAAATTGGCAAATCCGCAGTAAATCCTGTTCGGCTCCCGGCACATAAAGAGATTCCTGCGGATGGCAAAATCCAATCTGCGGATCAATTAAAAAAACTGCATTTTTCTTCAGTCGCCCGCGGGCTGACGGAATTTTATACTCCTGGGCAAAAGCCTGTGCTTCTGCGACAATTGCATCTTTACGGGTGATATACAGGGTGCCGGAACGTTGAGGTTGAAAAAAATCAGGGACAGGAAAAAGCATCCAATGACCTCCTTTAGTGTACACTGCTTCGTTAAAAAAACGCCGTAAACGGCCCGACCCGCCGGTTGTTCAAACGAGGCGGCATCCGTTTGCAGCCACAATTTTCCCACAGTATATATTCACTAAAGTTAGTTATTCTACGCAGGGTTTCGCACGCCTGCCGCAGTCCCTTTTATTTTTTTGTTTCATAAAAACCGAATCAGGTCGTCAATAATCAAATTATCTTTGCCTTAACGGGAGACGGGCAGCCAAAACCGTCAGGCATTGCATCTTCGCCTATCATCTTTCAACAACAATAATTATAGAAGCGCATTATTACTAAAATTTAGCGTCCGGACGCATTTTTCCTCCCGAACTGAATGGCATTGACCGGACAGGATTTCAGACAATCGCCACAATTGGTACAGTTCGTTTCCTCCGGGCGGGTTCCCATCTCACAAACTTTTAAACAGGCATCACAGTCGTTGCAGGCGTTGGTTTTAAAAACCCGAAAAAGAGCCCCTCGTTTGAAAAGTTCCAGCAGCCCGCCCGTAGGACAGGCAAAGCGGCACCATAAATTAGCAATAGCCAGCCCCGCCGCCACCAGCCCCAGAACAATCAATGTGCGAATAAGCCAAGCCTGCGAAGCGTGTTCGAAGGAAAGACCGATGGCACTCCAAAATTCACCGGTCCGGATCGGCACCATAAACCGGGGATTATCGAGGCCCAGCCAAATCAGCAACATAACAACCAGCCCCAGAGCCATCCCCAGCGGGGCAAACCTCACAAAGTGGTTTCGCACGCGAAGTTTTAAAAACGACAATTTACCGATCATCTGATTGATAAAGCCGCCGGGGCAAAGCCAGCCGCAAAACGCCCGTCCGGCAAAAATTACGGATAGAGGAATGAACAGCCAGAAACCCCAGAAATACGTCGTGATCCGGCCCCAGCAGGTGATGACCGGGCAGACCTGGCAATCGACGAACGGCACGAGAAACGGACAACGGAAAATACCGTAAAACGCCCATTGCCCCAGCACGGCCAACATGATCATTTGAGTCAACCGGCGAAGCTTTGTCAGCAGGAAGATGCCACCTGACGGTGATGTATTTGAATTAGACATCTTTTACCCCCAGTCTTTCGATCAGGTTCTTCCCTTTTTCGGAGGTTGCCGGGATAAAACCGCACCGTTCGAAAATAGCCTGGACCTCGCCGGAGGTGATGAAGTTCAGGTAATCGTCGGCCAAAGTACGATCTTTTGCATATTTCATCACACCGATCGTAAAGGTCATTGGACCGGCCGGAAAGAGTGTCTCCGGAATCGAAATCATTTCCACCTTTCCGGCAAACCCTTCCATGCGCGTCAAGCGTTTTTCCACAATGGAAACCATCCCTTTGCCGCTAATGATTTTCGGCATCATTTTGATCACACAGCTTTCCCGCTCTATCGTGTTGGCGAGAACCGCCTGGTCGACATTCGCCTTCTTCAAAAGTCCCATGACCGCCTCGCCGCCCGGCGGTGAAGCACCCAACGGCAGAATCACCCGTACTCCCGGCTTGGCCATGTCCTCGACGGACCGGATCCCGGCCGGATTGCCCAGCGGGGTGATAATAACGTACTCCGTAAAGCACAACGGACGGAAATACAGCATTTTTTCGGCTGCGCGGAGATTTTTGGCCAATTGCAGCACCCGGCCGGCAAACACTTCCGTGACGGCCCCGCCTAACAGTGATTTGCCCAACGCTCCCGCAAACGCTCCCGTGTAATTAATCTGAACGCCGTTTCGTTCTTCATACAACCGGTTCGCTTCGACAAAAGCGTCGGACAAGCCGCCGCAGGACCATACCTGCAATGAGGCAGACTGAAACTTTCCGGCGAACAAAAGACCGGTCGGCAGCGCCGCCGCAGCGGCGGAAGCCAGCGCCGTCTTCAGAAAGGTTCTGCGCTGGAATCCCTCTTTTCGTTTATTGTCCATCGTCGTTTAACTCCTTTTATTTTAGCAACGCTCTGAATAGTATTGATAAAAC
>DATMYQ010000246.1:0-3443 GCA_035560935.1 Patescibacteria group bacterium
ATTATAAGATGAACGATATCACAGGAGGCTTTTGTTATGGCGCAGAACAGCGCGGAAGAGAAAGTGACATATAAGATCCAGGTAAATAAACTAAAGTTGTATTATGGCGAGACGCTAGCATTAAAGAAAATAAACATTGACGTATCCAGTAACGGCGTCTTGGCATTAATTGGCCCCTCAGGCTGTGGCAAATCTACCTTTCTGAAGACATTAAACCGGATGAATGATTTAATTGAAAATGTAAAAATCGAAGGAGAAGTTCTCCTGGATGGAGAAAATATTTATCATCCCAAATTAGACGTGGTTATGCTTCGAAAGCGTGTGGGCATGGTATTTCAACGTCCCAATCCGTTTCCCATGTCTATTTATGACAATATCGCCTACGGTCCCCAGATTCATGGACTCAGCAACAAAAAAATGCTGGACGAAATTGTGGAGCGGAGTCTGGTAGGATCTGCTCTCTGGGATGAAGTGAAAGACCGCTTGTCTTCGTCAGCGATGGGATTGTCCGGAGGTCAGCAACAGCGTTTGTGCATTGCCCGGTTGCTGGCGGTAGAGCCGGAAGTGCTTTTGATGGATGAGCCGTGTTCGGCGCTGGATCCTATTTCGACCATGAAGATTGAGGAACTGGTCACAGAATTAAAAACCAAATACACCATTGTCATGGTTACGCATAATATGCAACAGGCGGCAAGGGTGTCGGATTATACCGGTTTCTTTTTGAACGGCGATCTGGTTGAGCATGATAAAACGGATACGATATTTACCCGGCCGCAGGATAAACGTACTGAGGATTATATTACCGGACGGTTCGGCTAGAAGGAGGTGTGACAGATGACGGTAAGGCATAGTTATGATCAGGAACTGGCTCAGTTGCAGCAAAGTTTGCTGGAAATGGGGCAGGTGGTGGCGGAGGCCATTGATAGCGCAGTCAGTGCATTGTCTCATCAGGACGTGGTTTTGGCACGGGAGGTTCTGGAAGGCGACGATGTGGTGGATCAGTTGCAAATCGATATCGAAGACCGCTGCATGGTACTGATTGCCCGGCAACAGCCGATGGCCCGGGATTTACGGATCATCGGAACGGGGCTGAAGATTACCACGGATTTGGAACGGATTGGCGATCACGCTTACGATATTGCGAAAATTACGCTGGAGTTGGCGGATCAGCCGTTGATTAAACCGTTGGTGGATATTCCCCGTATGGCGCAAATGGCGCAAAAAATGCTGAGAGGATCTTTGGATGCCTACATCCGTCAGGATCTGGCGTTGGCGGAGCAGATCTGTCTGGATGACGATGAGGTGGATAATATATACCACCAGGTGTTTCGGGAACTACTGACCTACATGATGGAAGATCCGCGGAATATTGGACAGGCAACCCAATTGCTGTTTGTCGCCCGGTATCTGGAAAGAATTGCGGATCATACCACCAATATTGCGGAATGGACAATCTACATGGTGACTGGTCAGCGCCGCCGTAAAAAATAAATTAAGTTTAATTGAAAACTCACGTATCAAAGCCCAAGCGCTTTGATACGTGAGTTTTTTCATGGGATTAAATACGATGGACGATTTTATTGGTTAGAGGTGACCATCGGTAAAAGTACGGTAAATTCGGAGCCGGAATCCAAAGTGCTAGTCACTTCAATTTTGCCGCCCAGTATTTCTACGATAAACTTAGCAATCGCCAGTCCCAGGCCAGTGCCGCCGGTGCTGCGGGTGCGCGCTCTTTCCACCCGGTAGAAGCGGTCAAAAATTAATGGTAAATCGGTGGAGGGAATGCCAATACCGGTATCCCGAACGGTAATTTTGATCCATTCTATCCCTTGCTTGTCCTGATATTTGAGACCGGACAGGATGATCTTCCCGGCAGTAGGCGTATATTTTATGCTGTTTTCCAGCAAGTTGGTCAGCACTTGCTTTAACCAATCGTGATGGGCCAGTGTAAGGAGTTGCGTATCGTCACATTGAACGGAAACATCCAAATTTTTGCCTTGCCAACGGGGTGAGAGATCCTGTTTTACTAAAAGTAGTAAAGGGCGGATGTCCAACGGTTCCAGTTGAATTTGTTGACGATATTCCTGTGAATTGAGTTTGGCCAGTTGCAATAATTCCTGAATTAGGCGGTGCATACGCTCCGCTTCCGTATGAATGATCCGGATAAATTTTTCCCGCAGTACGGCTTCGTCCATGGCACCATCCAGCAATGTTTCTGCAAAGCCTTTGATCGTGGTCAGCGGCGTGGAAAGCTCGTGGGACGCATTGGCGACGAAATCCGCCTGACGCTCGTGTATTTCGTGCAGCGTGGTGATGTCGTGAAATACAGTGAGAACACCGGTGATTTCATCGTCACTGTCGGTGATGGGAGCGACGGAAACCTGGAATACTCTTTTGCTGCCCTGGATATTAGTTTTAAGGTCAATTGATTTATTCTTATTGGTGTTGACGGTTTCCTGCACGGCCTGAACCAAAAGGCTGTTACCAATCACCTCAAGCGTGTGACGGCCCAGCATGGCTGGGGTTATTCCAAAAATTTCCACCGCTTTTTTATTGGCGGTGGTCACTCTACCATAACGGTCCAGTAATATGACCGCGTTGTCCATGTGTTCAAGGATTAATTCTAATTTGCGATTTTTGGCATCGGCGTCGTTCATTTTATCTTCCAGACTGGAAGTCAGATTGTTCAGCGCGTGGGCCAACAGTTCCAGTTCATCGCCGGTTCGTACAAAAACCCTTTTATCCAGTTGTCCATCAGCAATTTGACGAGAGGCGTTGATGATATATTCCAGCGGAGCGGTATAGTTGCGGGCCAGCAGGATACTGATGAAAATACATAAACCGGCGGTGATCAGCATAGCGAACAAAAGCGCCACCGTGATCCGAAGAAATCCCTGGTCAATGTATACCAAGGAGGTGGAAAGGCGTACAACTCCGATGAGTTCACTGCCGTTGTGCATGGGGGTAGAAACGTATAATAACGTTTGACCCTGTGTGGTGCTGGGGCGTAAATGAAATCCATTGCGGCCGGCTAAGGCTTCCTGGACTTCCGGCCGGTCGGAATGATTTTCCATGAGTGCCGGATTGGCCTCGGAGTCGGCTAATACGGTACCGTGCAGATCAATAATCGTGATGCGTAAATCTAACTGGGTGGCAAGGTTTTTGATCTTTTCATCAATTTCAGCTTTGCTGAGGGCGTTGGACATATTGTCCAGCAATAGTTGCTCAATGATTTTTCCTTGATTCAGAAGGGTGTTTTGCAAAGTATACATATTATGTTGATAGAAAAACCAGAGCATATACCCCCCAAACAGAAACAGGGATAACGTGGTTAAAGACAGAAATGAAACGGTGAGCCGTGAACGTAGGTTTCCTCTGAAAAACATGAGTTTTCCCTCCAACTTTTGGCGGTAGTATAAATTAGCTATAATTCTTAATTTATC
>DATMYQ010000247.1:0-4823 GCA_035560935.1 Patescibacteria group bacterium
ATGTTATATGCACCAGAAAAAAGTATTTTTGCAATAGGGTCAATGAAAATTATGTCGTATTTTATTATCCCTGTATTCATGTTTGCATCGGGCTTTTTGCTGGCAAAAAGTTGTGAAAATGCAAAGAATATAACGACATACTTGCTCACAAAACGGTTGAAACGCCTGTTGATCCCATATCTTTTGACGGGGATACTATGGTTGGTTCCTTTGTATACTTTGTTTGATATTTTAGTATACAATCGACCTGCCGGTACAAGTTTAGCCGGTGGGTATTTGGCATTTTCACTCGGACTGTTTACGGATCATCTTTGGTTTTTACTGGCATTGTTCTGGGTAAGTTTATTTTGTATATTGCTTTCTCCATTACTAAAACGGTCTGTGGTCGCGGGTAGCGTCATTACGTTGGTTACAGCATTGTTTATTCAAGAGTTTTTACAGGCAGTTCCATACTATAAAATTAACCAAACTGCTTTGCCGATTATTAGTGCTTGCTTTGGTATGATAATTTATCGTGTGCACACGTCGATTGAACGTCTGCAGCCGGGGAGGCAACTGTTAATTACCGGTGTGCTTCTGGGTTTTGTTATCATCTTAATATGTTTTGATAAAGGAAATGCATACATTGGCTGGTTAATTAGTATAACTGGGTGTATTTTGATTTATTTTTCTTCCGCGTTATTAGCAAAAATAAACATTGCCGCTATCATTTGTGACAGCACACTCTATGAATGGGTTGAGCGGAATAGTATGAAATATTATCTGTTTCATATGCCATTTCCATACTTGTTTTTCCTATGGCTTTATCCCGTTTTGAAGATTTCTCCTGTTATCTTTATATTGTTGAATTTTGTTTTCACGCTAGCGGTAACTACCGTTGTTGTTTTGGTATTGGGAAAATGTAATCATTTATGGACTCGTATAAGGGTGTCTTGATGAGCTTACACGAGCAATGCCGATGGCTTTTATGCCCGTAATGGCCTTTTTCGGAACGACGGGACAGGGATTAAGCATAGCAAATATTATTACTGCACAAACACTGGGGACAATTGGTGTTGACAAGTTCGGTGGCAAAATGAAGCGTAGTTGATTTTTATGAACCGGAATTCCTTGGTTATCAGGAATATGGACGCGCAGGAAGTCTCTTTGGCTCTAAAATGGGCTGCATTAGAAGGCCGGAATGGCGCGGGCAAGGTTATGGCCTGGAGTTATGGAATAGTGCAATTGAGCAGTTAGAAGGCCGGGTTATCGGGCTTGACGGAGTGGTAGCACAACAGAAAAATTACCAAAAATCCGCACTTGAAAGTTGCTGAAGGACCGGATGATATCGGCGTGATTATTTCCTATAATACGGAAGCTCCTGGCGTTGTTGCTAATCCGGTGGTATTGCCGGGCGCTATTGCCATAAACCCGATTACCTGGACCAGAGAAGAAACACCATCAACCGCGGAACAAAGCTTGGGGTCAATGGTACTAAACCATGAAGGGCGGATCGCAGCCGAAAACGTAAAAAACTACGCCGATGCCCGAGTTGATAAATCCAGAGGTGTGATGATCTGCACTACGGCTGATGTTGAAAAGTTAGCCCCCGGCAACCAGGTATTCGCCAAAGGGATTTTTCATAGTTTTGATTATCCATTTTATTACTATAATATCAGGGAAAACGCCGAAACCAGGACGAAAATCTTTCTGAATAAACAACAGTGATTTCTCTGCTATGACAGGAGAAGCTTTAGAGAGCCTGACGTCCCTAACTGTCCGACTACGGATAAGGAAAGTCCCGGCAATGAGACAGCCTCCCGGCCTAGTGGGCCGGGAGGCTGTCTCACTCCGACACGGTTGCTCCTATCTATACCCGGAACTTCAACACCATCTGGTTCAGATCACCGGCAGTATTGGCCAGCGTGGAGGCCGCCCGGTTGACTTCCTGCAGTGACTGGCTGACCTCTGAGGTTCCCCGGGCAATCACCTGGGTACCGGTCGAGCTTTCTTCAATGGTGGAAGCCACCGATTCAATTGCCCGGTTGATTTCATTCATTTCATCCGAAACCTGGTGTAATTTTTCGCCGATATCGCTGGTGATGTTCAGGAACGAATCTGCGTCTTTCTTGTACTGTTGTCCTACGTTGACAAACGCGTCATAATCCTTCCGGACTGTTTCATTGATAAATCGCAGCAGTTCGTCGCTGTTATCCACCAGAACGCCAATGGCGGCCTGTACTTTCTTGGTCAGCTCCTGGATACCGCCCACCGCTTTGGCCGATTCTTCCGCCAGTTTGCGCACCTCTTCTGCCACGACGGCAAATCCCCGGCCCTGTTCACCGGCCCGGGCCGCTTCAATCGCGGCATTGAGTGCCAGCAGATTGGTCTGTCCAGCGATCGCGGCGATGGAGGAGGCCATGCCGGAAATCTCATCCACAATTTTGGCGTCGGCAATGGCCTGCAACACCCGCAGGCTAATCTCGTCATACAGGGTGACCGCCGTCTGCCTGGAATCGTGGGCGCTTTGCTGCAGGTTCAGCGCCTGTTGCTCCACTCCTTTGGCCACCTGATTGCCGCCGGAAGCGCTGTGGGAAATTTCTGTCAGATTTGCTCCCATATTTTCCGCGGAAGCGGTGATCTCCTCCGCTGATGCCGACACGGTTTGCAACCCGGAAGAGATTTCCTCGGAAGATGCCGCCACACTGTCGGCACCCTGAGCGGACTGGACGACGCTGGCGCTCAATTCTTCCGAGGATGCCGCCAGGGTTTCCGCCGACACGGCCATCGACCGCACCACATCCCGCATGCTGTCAATGAGGTTTTTCATCGCGCGGGCCATATTGCCCATTTCGTCTTTGCGGTTTAGCGCCGCCGCCGACACGTCTACGCTAAAATCGCCGCCCGCCATTTTGGCCAGCAGGCTATCCGCCTCCCGCAACGGTCCGGTCACCGCGCGGGTAATACCCAGCGAGATTCCTATGCCCACCACAAACGCAACCAGCACACTGACCAGCAAAATCATCTGCGCCTGCCGTCCCGCCGCTTGTGCTGCGTCAAAACCACTGTTGATCTGTTGCTCTCTTAGCTTCACGTACTCTTCCATAAGCGTGCGTTTCACTTCCGCTGCCGGCGCCAGTTCCGCTGGCATCAGAGCGATCGCATCCGCGACACGTCCTGCCTGGTACAGGGGAAAAACTTTGTCAAACAAAATTCTCTCATATTTTTCATCGGCGGCTTTGACATCTGCCGTCAGTTTCCTGCCTTCCGCCGTTATGGACGTGGCCGCCAGTTCCTGTAGAATGACTTCATCGTCACGGGCAATCTTTTTGTAATCGTCAATGTATTTTTCCTGGCCGGTAATCAGATATCCGCGTGCCGCCGCGACCTTCAGCGCGCTGTTGACGCCCAGCCGCTCCGTTTTTAAAAGACGGGGGAGCATATTATCCTGCAAAATATCACTGCTGGCGTTGATGGCATTAAGCAAATAATAAGTGAATCCTCCGGACAACAGCATCAAAAAAACTACGATCAAAAAACCGCCCATAATCTTCGCGCCAATTTTCACTAAAATCGCCCTCCTTTTTAAGTTAGTTATTCATAACACACTTATAGTTTACGGAATTTATTTAGGGCCGTCAATTGGATCTTACGGAAATTTTGTCCCGGAAGGAAAAAAATCGACAAAGCGAAATGGTCTCGCGTTTTTTCCGCGCAACTATTTCGCTTTTGTCGATTTTCTGGACCCGCCAAAGTTTTATGTACCCGGGCGATATGGCGTATTCAGCGACTCAACCAGATTTTTGCGTACAGTGAAACGACGGTTCTTCAATCTGAACCGTTGCCTGGTGGATGGAAAACTGTTCCTGGACAAGACGGACAGCCTGCTGCAATACCGTCTGCCCGTCTCGCTCCGGCTTCGTCACCAGGTGACAGCTCATGGCATTGCAACCGCTGGTCAGACTCCAGATCCGCAGTCCGTGAACATCGCTCACTCCGTCAATTCCTGCCAGACAACCGGCCAATTTTCCGTGGTCCACCTCCGCTGGCACGCCTTCCATCAAAACATGCAAGGCTTGGCGGGTAACTTTCCAGGCTCCTTTGCCGATAACCACGGCGACCAGCACACTAACCAGTGGATCAACCCAATACCAGGAGTAGTAGTACATCATAATTCCGGCAACGATGGCTCCCAACGAGCTTAAGGCATCGCCCAGGACATGCAGATCGCTGCGCATATTGATGTTTTCCTTCACATCCCCCTGTTTTAATAACGCCACGGCGCTGATCAGATTGGCCAGGAGACCAATCAGCGCAATGACCATCATGGTCAAGCTGTCAACTGACTGCGGCAGTTGAAGGCGGTGATACGCTTCCATGCTGATGAACCCGGCGATCACAAACAACGTCACCCCGTTGAACAACGCGGCCAAAATCTCCATCCGTTGGTAGCCGAAGGTGTTTTTCGTGGTGGGCGATTTCGCGGTAAAAGTCAGCGCCACCAAGCTTAACGCCAGGGAACTGACATCGCTGAGCATGTGCCCCGAATCAGACAAAAGCGCCAGACTGTTGGTCAGTAACCTGCCGATCCTGGGTGCTGGGTTCCCGTTTGGCGTACTCTTTCTTCTCCAGACGGTCAATAGTCACGGTAGTGGTTCCTGTCGTCACGCCTAGTTTTAAAGCTACATTCTTCATATTCATCTGGCCGTACTGACCCAGCACTTCAATGGCGTGAGCCTCTGACACGCTTAGATCACTGGCCCGGATGACCGACATTTCCCAGGAAGAAAAACCGTTGAAAAAACGAAACAATTCGTGTGTCAATTCCTCCACAGCCGTTACTC
>DATMYQ010000248.1:0-5122 GCA_035560935.1 Patescibacteria group bacterium
GATTATGCACATGGGTGTGTTGTCCGGGTTTAATATCGGCCGTTGCCACGCCGATTACTTCACCATATTTTATAATTTTCTCGTCTTTGCCAATCGGTCGGATAGCAATTTTATGACCAAACCGGATGTTTTCGGTGACCAGTACGTGAAGGATCTCATCTCCTACCGGGATTTTGATTTCCGAGCCCGCAGCGATATCTTCGGTAACGGTAGCCACGTTGTCTTTGGCTTTCATCGCAATTGCCTTATATTGACTCAAATGTCTCGCCTCCGTTTTTAAATTTGAAAGAAGTATATGGTTAAACTAAAGCAATTATCATGCCAAAAAGCAAAACATACTCCCTATGTACAAAAAAGAGAATAATCGAACGAATTACCTCTTGTATCTATGCTAAAGGCAGCAAAAAAATGCAACCTATGCGACTTTTTTCAATCCGTCGCACAGGTTTTTAAAAACATTTCGTTCCACCGCGAAACAATTCGTTGCAACATTTTGTTTTATGGCATTTTATCAGTGCTTCCCTAATTCCCGCAATTTCCGCCACAAGGTCGTCCGGCTGATACCCAACCGTTTGGCGGTCCGGGTGTAATTGTATTTTTCTTCAAGTAATAGCTTCTGAATATTCGGGGATATATTGCTTTCCTTTTGCAAAGTCATCGTTTCATTTCCGGTTTCAACGCAGTTCGTCAGCGCCTGGCGAAGCATCCTTTCTTCAATGACCGGTCTTTCCGCCAGAAGCTTTACCCGCTCGATGACATTTTCCAGCTCACGGATATTGCCGCGCCAATATTGTTGCTGCAATAAGGCCATCGCCTGCTCCGTTATCTGAAACACTTTGTTATTTTCTTTCGCCAAAAAATTGCGGACCAAATCCGGAATATCCGCCAATCGTTCCCGCAGCGGCGGAATATGCAGCCGGAGGACATCCAGACGATAATAAAGATCGATCCGGAATTTTTTTTCGTCCACAAGCTGCATGATATCCTGGTTGGTGGCCGACAGGATCCGAACATTGACGGGTATTACGCTATTGGCGCCTAAACGCATCACTTCTTTTTCCTGCAGTACCCGGAGCAACCGGGCTTGCAACGCCAGCGGCATCTCACCAATCTCATCCAAAAATATCGTTCCCCCGTGCGCCAGTTCAAACAGCCCGGATTTGCCGCCTTTTTTAGCCCCGGTAAAAGCGCCTTCCTCATAGCCGAAAAGCTCGCTTTCCAGGAGACTTTCAGGCAATGCGGCGCAATTAACGGCCACAAACGGTCCGTCTTTCCGGCGGCTCAGATTATGAATGCTTTGCGCCACCCGTTCCTTACCCGTGCCGGACTCGCCGGTAATCAGTACGGTGGCATCATTGCCGGCATACTGGCGAATCTGTTCTTTAATCACCTGCATTGGCGGCGATACGGCGCTTAGTTGCTCCAAATGAAATTTGGCCCGTAATCCTTTTTTATTCAGTTTCTGGCGCACAACCTGTTCGAAGTACTGCAATTGAGTCACGTCTTGCACGTTGGCGATGACTCCGACAACATCGTTCCCCAATCGGATAGGAATCTTCTTTATCGCCACAGCCCGTCCGTTGATATTTTTTACGCTTTCCCCCTCATAGGCATTGGTAAGGAGTCTGCCGCCGGGAATCACTTCACCAATCGGCCGCCCAACAACGGCATCGCTGTCTAGTTGGTACAAGCGTTCCAGCGCCGGATTAAAAACCGTCACTTTCTCATTCTTGTCAATGGCAATAATGCCGTCAGTGGAAGCATTGATAATCGTCCGGAAAAGTTCGGTTTTTTCCCGCTCCTGCCGCCGGACGCCCGCCAGATTAATAGCCTCCAGAAATGCTTTGCTGATTGCTTCTGCCGATGATTCGATCAATCCGACAACCAGCCCCCGTTCCAGTAAAATTTTGACCGACGACGCATCGCCCAAAAAGGTAGTGATGCCTTCCTGGCGGGCTTTTTCGATGACCTCTTCCGGAACCCGTTCATTTTCCAGAAAAATTTCCCGGATCGGGATCCCGATCAACGCGCCTAATTTTTCGCATTCAAATAAAAAGCGCCGGATAAAGATGACGCCCACCGTTCCGGAGATTTCCCCCACGCTCTTCAACGCCCGCAAAACGTCAAACGCCGTTACCTGTACTTCGACCACCGGTATATCGATTGATTTGGCGATCAAAGACGCGGTACCGCCGCGGCTGATAATGATATCCGTGCCGTTCGCCACTGCTTTGCGGGCTTGTTCAACACCAGTATCCAAAAGTCCTGACACGATTTCAATCTCACCGGACCAGCCAAAATTCTGTTTGTCCAACACTTCCCTGGCGGTATCCATCATGTTATCCATCGGTGCAATCAGCGTTATTTTCATAAATCATTCCACCGTCCAGTAAGAATAATGACCACGAACCCAAGGGCCCGTGGTCATTCTGTTGCTTATTCCCACTCAATAGTGGAAGGCGGTTTTGAAGTAATATCATAAACCACACGGTTTACCCCATTTACTTCATTGACAATACGACGGGAAATCACGTCTAACACCTCATAGGGCAAACGCACCCAGTCCGCAGTCATGCCGTCTTCGCTTTCCACCATCCGCAAACCAACAGTATAGGCGTACGTACGCTCATCACCCATGACGCCCACTGATTTCATCGCCGGCAGAATGGCAAAGGACTGCCAGATCTTCCGGTAAAGACCGGCGTTTTTAATTTCCTGGTGAACGATCGCATCCGCTTCCCGCAGAATATCCAGGCGTTCCGTCGTGACCTCGCCGATGATCCGTATCGCCAGACCCGGACCGGGGAACGGTTGACGCCAGACGATATCATCCGGCAAGTCCAGCTCCCGGGCCAAGGCCCGGACTTCATCCTTAAATAAATCGCGCAACGGTTCCACCAGCGCAAATTTCATATCTTCCGGTAGACCGCCCACGTTGTGGTGACTCTTGATCACCGCCGCCGTGGCCGTACCGCTCTCAATGACGTCAGGATACAGCGTACCCTGCACCAGAAAATCAATTTCCCCCAGTTTGGACGACTCGGCTTCAAATACCCGGATAAATTCTTCACCAATGATTTTCCGTTTGGTTTCCGGGTCAGTAACGCCTTCCATGCGTTTCATAAACCGGTCTACCACATTAGCATAAACCAGGTTCATATGAAATCCGTCACGGAAAGTTTTCACTACCTGCTCCGGTTCCCCTTTGCGCAAAAAGCCATGATTGACAAACACACAGGTCAGTTGGTCGCCCACCGCCCGGTGCACCAGTACCGCCGCCACCGACGAATCAATCCCGCCGCTCAGCGCACACAATACCCGTTTGTTTCCCACCTGGGCCCGGATGGAAGCGATGGCCTGATCCACAAAGGATCCCATATTCCAGTTACCGGCGCATTTACAGATGGAAAACAGAAAGTTTTTCAGCATTTTCATACCTTCCGGAGTATGCACCACTTCCGGATGGAACTGCACGCCGTAAATCCGGCGCTCCTCGCACATCATCGCCGCCACCGGGGTACTTTCGGTGTGGGCCGTTACCTTAAAGCCCGCCGGCGCCTTGGCGATATAATCGCCATGACTCATCCATACCTGGGTTTCTTTGCTGACTTCAGTCAATACGCCGCTGGCTTCGTCAACAAGTAGCTTAGTGTTGCCATATTCCCGAGAATCGGGACGTGCCACTTCGCCACCCAGGGTCTGGGCCGTCAGCTGCATCCCATAGCAAATTCCCAATAACGGAATCCCCAGTTTGAAAACTTCCGGATCACATTTCGGCGCATTGTCGCCATATACGCTGGATGGTCCACCGGAGAAAACAATCCCTTTGGGTGCTGCCGCCCGAATCTTATCCATCGTTACGTTAAAGGGAATAATTTCGCAGTACACACCGCATTCCCGAATTCTTCTGGCAATCAGCTGACTATATTGGCCACCAAAGTCCATGACCAGAATCATTTCTTTTTTTGTATTGCTCATCAGATCACTCCTTCTGTTTATTGATACACTTCGTTCTCGATCCTGGCACAAAACCAGCGGGTTCTGCCCGCCATCGGGGCCATGTCGTTTGAGAAGATATCTTTAGCGTTTTTCTGCGGCCTGGCCGCATCGAAGCTCTATGGCTTCCCGGACTCTCTTTTATAGTCTACCACAAAATACTATCCGGTGTAACTGGCTTACCGGTTCACCTCGGCAAAGCAGAGTTCCGGTACTTTATCCACCAAACCGATTTCCGCAGCCAAACGATAATAGGTTAATAACGCTTCACAGTGTGACGGCGTCAAACCATAGTTTATCAGATTAAGATAGTTCAAAATCTGTCCCTGACTAAACGCCGTCCGATCCGCCAGCACTTCCGCCGCCGAGCGGATATTAGCCAGGCCAAAAGCAAAACCGCCGGCAATCAGTTCATAGGCTTTTTTCAACAGATCCGGGCGCCGCGCCGCAAAATCGCGTCGTGCCACCCAGACAGCGTACACCATTCGGTGACCAGTAAACCGTTTCCATTCCGCTCCCAGATCATAATAAAAATAATCCGTTGTCCGGTGATGATAAACGTTCAGCGCATCATCCCCAATCAGCAGGGTCGCATCTACCCCATCCATTGCACCCGTCTCCAGATTTTGTGTGGTTATACAGTATTCCGGCGTCGTTTGCAGCTGATATGCCTTCTGCAAAATAATCTTTAACAAGCCATGTGAAGTGGCCGATTTTGCCGTCAGCGCCACCTTTGCTCCGCTTAGTTCTTCCACTGGCTTTCGTGACACCAATATAATGCTTTGTACAATACCGTCGGCACTGATGGACAAGTTGGGCAACAACACCAGTTTTTCACTGTGCTGCGCATATATAATAGAAGATACCGGCGTTATATCCAGTTCACCAGCCACCACCATCCGGTTCAATACCGAGGGCGCATTGGCCGTGATGTGCATGCCCCGGCCAAAACCGGCACATTCCAAACTGTACGTCAACGGCAGGCAATTAATAAAGTGAATATGCCCCAGGCGGGTATCGCCGGCATATTCCCAGTCACCCAGCCCCTGGCCTTCCCGTTTTATATATTCCATTGCATTATTCTCCACTGTATATTTTCAAATCCCAATATTGAGATCCATCAACC
>DATMYQ010000249.1:0-32264 GCA_035560935.1 Patescibacteria group bacterium
CTAGATAATCTTAACAAGGAGTTGACAATCATGTGGTACACATACGATGTTGAAATAAACGGAAGCGATTCCTGTGAATCCAGTTGTTGTGATTGCTGCTGCGATTGCTGTGAGGACAGCAGCACAGAAGACCGGGAATAATACCCCCTGAAAAACGCCGTGAAAATCGGCGTTTTTTCTTTGCTGCCTCGCCGCGCTATTTATAAAATCCAGGCTTTTGACATGCGATAATAGCTTGCCGCGAAATGGGTTCCCGTTTTTTCGGTCCCGAGTTATACAGGTTAAATTGGGTATCATGACGAATATTGTTATTACTGTTTTCATTTGGTTATGCAAACAAGAATAATGTTGCAGGAGGTAGATGCGTTGAACAATGTTGATCGTCGGACTTTTTTAAAAGAAATGGGAGTTGCCGGGGCTGCAGCTGTTTTGGCCGCCGGTGGAACGGCGGTTTCGGTTGCAGCAGCGGAAACAGTCACAAAATCATTGCCGGAGCAGCCCATGGTGTATCAAATTATTGACGCGCACACGCATTATACGGACTGGTTTCAAAACACCGAAGGGATCGATTCCTTCATCGAGTCGCAGAATGCGGCCAAAGTAAGCGGGTCCGTGCTGTTCGGCATTCCTTTGCGCAAAATGTGGACCCCCGAAAATGGTCTGGATAAAGACAGCGCCCGCAAATACGACGACTCCCGCCGGGTATGGGCGGCGGAAACAGACTACATTGTCGCCGCGGCGTTTTCACGGGCCACACCGGCGCAACAAAAACGCCTGCACCCTTTTATTTGCGGTATCAATGGCAATGATATGCTGGCACTGGATCATGTGAAACGAATGATTCAACTGTATCCCGGCCTGTGGAAAGGCATTGGCGAAATCTTCTCCCACCACGATTTGGTTTCCTGGACAACGTATGGCGAAATTCCCCGACCGGATGCGGAAGCCTATAATATGGTATATAAATTTGCCGCGAAATACAAAATGCCGGTAAATATTCACAGTAACATCACCTCCAGCGCTTCCGCCTCTTCTCCTCAACCCTTGTTCGCGGGACAAATGGAAAACGCCGTGCAAAGCAATCCGGAAACAACATTCATCTGGGCCCACGTCGGCATTTCCAACAGTCTGCATGTCGATGGTCTGCCGGAACTGGCCGCAAAATTGCTGGATCAATATTCGAATCTCAATTTTGATATTTCCTGGCTGGTCTATGATAATGAGATCGCGAAAGAAGGAACTCTGGACTCCGGCTGGCTGGCCCTGCTGGAAAAATATTCGGACCGGTTTATGATCGGCAGCGATTTTGTCGGACATTTTAAACCGGTGGAAAGCTACCGCAAGGAAATTCGCAAATACGATCTTTTATTAAATGCCTTGCCGGCAACGGCCGCGGTCCGGATTGCCCATGACAATTTCCTGCGGCTTTTGCCGGAACAGGGTGTCACGCTGCGTACTGAAGACCGCATCATGATTTGAAAACCTCAAACGACATAAAAAAGAACGCCGAATACGGCGTTCTTTTTTAGATCATGCTCCGGACGTTCCGACTATTTGAGGAACTGGACTGCAGCCCATTTTTCCAGTTCTTTGAGTTTTTCCACCGCCTCCTCCACGGTTTGCCCCAGCGGAATCATTTTCATCGTGGCCATTTGAACCAAAACATAACCATCGCCGGACAAAACAATCTGTTCACTGGTATCGCCATCCTCCCAAATCACGCTGGAAAATCCTGCGGACATACGATCACTCTCCCTTTTTCCCTGTTTCTGCTTCTGTTTGATTTTCTTTTTTATCTAAACGCTGCAAAGAAACAAATCCACCGGGAAACTCTCTAAGATCCGGCAGTTCCGGGCGTTGCGCCAGCACAGCCAGCGCCAGCAGGTCACCGTCAATTTCCAGCAGCAAGCGTTGTTTTTTCAATTCTTCCACCGCGTATTCCAACTCCGCTTCGTCCCACTGCCGTCCAACGGCCTGCCTCACCTGCCATGTCAGCCGGTGTCGCGGCGTGACGGTTTGGCAAACCCGATACACATCGCTGATTATTCCTTGCAATATATGCACGGTCTTCACCGCACCGGGACGCGTATCGGTGATTTCCCAGGTTTCTTCGCCTAACGGCTTCATGTTCAATACGGCTTTTGATTGGTGCCAGAACCGTTCCTTCCATGCCGTTATTCTTTCTTCCAGCTGTCGGTACACCGGCAATAGTTTGCCATCATGTCCGGTTTGCACCCTAACCGCATTTTCATAATAATGCGCTACCCGATCAATCAGTCCCGGTAAGGCAGGATAAATGTACCGATAACCCTCGGCCGGATGCAGCAGCAATCCGTAGAGTTCCGCCTGATCTGCATAAACGCTGCCCCGGTCAAAAGCAACCCGGATCATATCATTGGGCGGTTGCAAATGAATCATTTGGTCAATCCAGGCCGCCATTTCCCCATACCATTCCGGTTTCTCGCCGGGAAAGCCCCACAACAGGTTCCAGGAACAATGCATGCCCAATTCCAGCGCATTCCGCAACAGCTCCACATGCCGAATCGCCTTATTGCCCTTGTTCATCAACACCAACGGACCGTCATGGAGGCTTTCAATTCCTGGTTGGATAAAGCGCACTCCGGCTGCCACCAGCTTGCCCAACTGTTCGCGGGTACAGTTCGACTTGATTTCATAAAAGATATTATACTTTGACGGCAAAGCGGAAAAATCTTCGATGACCGTATGTAAATGCTCCATTCCCAGGATATTGTCCGTTGCCTCAAAGGATCTCCGGTGATAGTGCCTAGCCAAAACAGCAAATTCAGTGGTCACCCGTTCCCGGGACTTGGGGCGGTAACGGTACCCCTGGCCGTTCAGGCCGCAAAAGGTACAGGGTTGCTTCTCTCCCCACCAGCAGCCCCGGGACGTTTCCACCAACAGTCCGGGAATCAGATGCTTCTGCAGAAAGTTGTTTTCCAAAGCATGAAAATAGTCATCATAGTCCGGTATCGGAACACTGTCCATGTCTTCAATGACCAACCGCGGTACCCGGCCGTTGACAAAACACATACCGGCCTTCAGCACACCGTAGGGCAGATCTCCGGGATCCAGGCGCCGGCCCTGGTCCAGAATCATCCGGCAAAACAGCGCCAGACAGTGGTCCGCCTCACCGGATATAACAAAATCCAACCAGGGGATTTTTTCCACCAGGGCCAATCCCGCCTGGCCCTCGCAATTTTCGCCACCCATCACTGTCACCACCGCCGGATCAAGTGCTTTGATCCGGCGCAGCAGCGCCAAGGACGCGCAGTTTTGTTCGAATAGGGAGATACAGCCGACAATCTTCGGTTGCCGGGCTAAAATCCGAACCGCCATTTTCTCCGTAAACGCAGCCGCCGCCGCTCGTGCCTCGCGGACAATATCCAGCAATTTGTCCAAAAACACGGGATCCACCCCGGCGGGGCGATTCCGCCGCCGGTATGCGTAATACTCTTCCTCCTCCGGCAGCGCGTACCCGCCAAAAGCCGTCCCGGCAAAAGTGAACTCCCCGCTGAAAGACTGGCGGTAGGAATGGGTAATGGCCTGATAGTTGTAAACCCCCACCCGTTCCGCAAACGCCAGATTGCCATATTCCACTGCCGTCCGGATGCCCGCCTGCGTCAGCGAACTTTTCAACAATCCCAGCGCCAGAGAAGGATGGGGGAGAGCGGCAAAAGGCATATTGACCAGACAAACGTCTACGGTTTCTCTCGCTGCCATCAATGCTTTTCCGCTCCTTTCCCGCTACCCTGCGCCCATTGTTTTAAGGATGTTTACGGATACGCAGCCTTCACTTCCACGACGATCCCGGGACTGCCGGCCACTTCGATAAAACTTCCGGCCGGCACGTAGACCTCGCCCTTGTCGCTCACGCTGTCGTAGAGAACCGCACCGGTGCTGCCGAAGACGATCAGCCGGCTCCGGTCCGGAAGCCGGAAGCTCAAAATGGCGTTTTCCGCCAATCGTAACCATTCGTTATAGCCTTCCTGGGCGATACGAATTTCGGCGGTTGCACCGCTCAGAACCCGGGCTGATTCCGCCGGCATATACAGCATGCCCGACAACCAAACCCAGGTATCGTCACTTTTTTCAACCAGCGCTAATTCCGTCAAGTCCCGCATCGTATGAATGGCCGGACCGGCGCTGATCGGCGTCTCCACCCGTTTTGGGCCGGCAAAATCGATATAACCCGGCAGGGATTCGATCAAACCGGAAGTGACAACATAAGCGCCGGAAATTCCGTTTCCCTCGCTGGCCTGCGCATTTCGCCACAGCCATTGTTTGTCTCGCACCGCCACGCGCAGCGTTTGCGGCCGGACAACCGGTTCAAGTTTTTCGCAAGCTACGTTGTCCCCGAAGAGACCGGACCGGCTTACCCAGACCTGCCTCCCGTCCACCGTCGCAAAATAATGAAGACCTTCCGCCGAGTGGAAATAACCGTTGTTGTAAATCGCCGAACTCAGCAGCGTTTCCGTGCCGTTTTCCACTTTGAACAGTTTGACATTTTTCCCCGGCAGATCCACTTTGATCCGGACCAGGCTGCCACCGCTGGAGTATTCACCGGCATAGGCCGCCAGTTCTGCCGGGATCGGCTCCGCGGCCAACGGCGGTTCCACCGCTTTTTCTTCTTTCTTTATATAACCTTTTTCCAGCAAATAAGCTGCCAGGACTGACTCGGCGATACCCGTGGCCGGCCCCCGTTCACCGGTAAACATCACGGCCACGGAAATCCGTTTATCCGGTACGGTATACAGCATGGAGCTATAATTGGAAGTGCCGCCGCTTTTCCCATACACGCGGATGCCCGGGTCGCCAAAAGGAACCGCCGCCACATCCCAGCCCAGTCCGAACTGAATCCCCGGCTCACGCAGCTTGACGGCAAACTCCGACAGCTGCGGTTTCAGCATTTCCGCCCAAGACTGCGAAGAAAGGATGTGCCGGCCGCCGGCGGCAAAGGAATCGGCAAATTTGCACAGGTCTTCCGCCGTGCCGGACAAACCGCCGGCGCCGAGAAAGGCAAGGGCTTCCGGTGGCTCTTCCCGACCGGTGACATCATAAAAATGGGCGATGGCCGCATTGTCTTTCTCCCGGCGCTGCCCGACGGAAGGGCCGGACTGATACAGCGCCAGCGGCTGCAAAATCCGCTCGGACACAAAGTCGAGATAACTTTTGCCGCTGACCCGGGCCACGACCATCTCGGCCAAAGTAAACCCATCGTTGCAGTAGGGCGCCATCTCGCCCGGCCGGTGCTTAAGCTGAGACTGCGCCAGCGTTTCCAGTACATAGCCCGGATAGCGGTTGCTGACTTCATAGCCGGCTCCGAAGGGAACAACCGTGCCGGGCAGGCCGGAGGCATGATTCAACAGCATCCGCACGGTAATGTCCCGGTAGCGTTCATCCGCCATGGTAAATTCCGGCAGGTAAGCGCTCACCGGTTTATCCAGTTTGAGCTTGCCGTCATCAACCAACAGCATGATTGCGGTAGCGCAGTGCATTTTGCTGATCGAACCAATATTAAACAGCGTGTCTTTTTTGACGGGAATACTGCGCGCCCGATCGGCCATACCGAACCCTTCGGCATATACGAGAACGCCGTTGTCCATGATGGCGGCGGTGGCACTGCCGGCCTGACCGGATGCAATGGCCTGCCATATCTGGGTACGGGCCGTGAACAGGGTCTGATCAAGGGAAGTTTTTGCCGCGGCACTGCCGACGGAAAGAGCAAACAACGCCAGAACCGTCAACACCAATCCACTGCAAAGTATCCGGACTTTACTCATATGCATAGCCCCCCCTCTTTTTGTGCCAAGAATCGAAATCTTCTGTACTCTTCTGCGTCGCTGCACACTTTTCCTGCGCGTCCGTCACCAATTTTTCCCATCCGAATGCACCAGAAAATCTGTTTTAAAAAACTAAAGGGACGGAACCGAGTCGCAGCCTTTCCTGCCCTTCTGTCCCGTCCCTAAATTTTATAGGGTTTTCTTTATGTCCCGGTTTTCCGCAAGGACTCCCCGTTTTCCAAGGCTTCCTGCACCGCTTCAACCATACTGTTTTTAAACACTGTCAAATCTCCCGTTTCGATTTCAATCGGGATCTGCGTATGTTCAAAAAACTCCAGGATATCTTCATCCGTGTACTCGCAAATGCTGGTATCCACCAGCACGATATGATCATAAAAGGCGAACGCCTGTCGCATCGCCACTTCATCCACACCCCAGCCCGGATCAAAAAACTCCCGCCATTTCGCTAACCAGCTGGGCGTCATGTAAAAGGTTTTAGGATCGCGCGTCTGGCCATCCGGCAACAGTTCTCCCAAAAAAATATCCCAGCAGCTGGAACCCCGCAAACGAACCAAATCATAGCCGCGCAAAAACTTTTCAAACAGCGGATGACATTTTTCTCCAAACATAAAGATCACTTTATCTGCCTGCACCGCATCCAGCGCCCGTATAACCTCGTCCTGCAATTTCTTCATATCCACATGCACCCGCAGCGGCAGATACACGGTGGCGAACTCGCAGGCAAAGCGTTTTTCCTGCTTGAATTCCGCGATCACCTTTTCCAGTTCCAGTTGAAAAATCCCACAGCCGAGAAAACAAATTTTCACGTAACCTGAACCCTCCTGCTCATTGGCGTCTGACGACAGTAACGCGCCTCCCAACAAACCTGTTTTACGGTATGCCGCTTTGGAGCTAGCGATCGAACATAATTTCAATAATTATAACACATATCACCAACATGCAAGTATGTTTATTCCCCTTCGCATACTGGTTTATAGTGTATTTTAATTTAATGATGAAAATTTGATTCCAAAAATGAGCCATCGGAAACAGCATCAGCAAATTCCCAACACAGATGCCAGAGCATGTCATTAATCTGCCCTCAAAGGCTTCGATCATAGGTTTTTGCTAGCTACGTCACTAAACCTTCGGCGAGAAAAGTCTCTGTAATAGCCATTGCCGGAATGTCTGCAAATCCTTTGAGACCTTCTGCTTTCAATCCGTACAAGACCAAACCAGCGCGGGTTTTGTCATTCATGATAAGCACTCTTTTGTGCTGGTCAAATATAAACGAACTGGCATGCCAGAAATACCGGTAATTAATTGATACAGGGTAATACGACGGCAGTTTAATTTTCGTCGCATTTGGCTATTTGAGTGTGCAAATGAAACGCATTCATCGTTACCTCAAAAACCATGTTTTGCTGTCCAGTCCTTTAATCCTAACGCGAAGAAGTATGGGGACAAACCACCCCCGGTATCCTTCCGCACACACAGATTATCCGTAATATTGTTGTCACTAACCCTTTCCTTTGGCACCTACTAATTTTATATATGTGTTATGGAGAAGCTGTAATATGCGGATGAATACTTTATTTTTTCAGCTTCAGTAAAAAGACGATATGTCGTACCTGCAGCCAGGGTTGCAGTAATACTTGGAGCTGCTCCAGAAGAGAAACCCAACAAGGAATTTCCATCTTTATCAAACAAACACTCCGTATAAACTTCACCGTAAATATTCAAATCACTTGAAAAAGCAAATGTATAATTACCTGATTCTGTTGGTGTAAAGTTATAGAGATCTACATCCGCCAAACTCGAAAAGCTTGCAGAATAGCCTGAAACTTTAGAGTTTAGACTTGTAGTGTCACCAACTTCTGCTTTTAAATCATTATAATCCTGCGCAGCATTTACATACAACGCATAATCGCCTGTCGATGATGTTTGATTTAAAACCCCCAAATAATAAGTACTCCCAGCCGTAACGTCTGCCAACAATCCGAAATTACCCAAAAAACCGCCGTTGTCATCAATAACCTTACTCGAGCTACTTGCAACGCTCACTAAATTTCCTGCTGAGTCGAATAACGCCGCCGCGGTATTCATCCCGGAAATACATTGAATGGATAACGTTGTACTATAGGATGTAGGTGTAATTTTAAAAAAATCAATATCACCCGCTTTTTCAAACTGACTATAATACCTCCCTGTCATATCGTCGGTGTTCCCATTGAGTTCCTTTACAACGTCTCCGCCCCAAATTTCATCAGTCCACATTGCGCCCATCTCCTTAATATATTTTTCACATACTTTTCTTGATTCCAATATTACACAAAAACTCAAAAAACCCTCTTTTCTTGAGTGATTTTCATATTCAAAAAACCTTAATCAATTAATAATTTCGCTATGATTTATTCCCATCATAGCAAAAATAAATAAAACATGAAGGCGCTAATCGTCCATAATGATATTCGTTCGAAACAAGAATTAATGTTTTAATCCTCTTATCTTTGCTATACTTCTAAGCCCCGGATAGGTCTTCGTTTTCGTTATAATTGTATTTTTTCTCTGAAGACAGGATCCCTTCCTGTGCAACTTTTAGCCGATCCCTCAAAGATATTTAAAATAATCTCGACGACAAGCATCGGTATGCATACAATTGACATGGCTTGATTCCTGTTACCAATCCGCCATAAACCTAATGTTTCTTTTCCCTTTTTGTATTCTAATCGTTAGAAACCTTCTTCAAAGCATTCTGTCATTAAGAAATTTCAATTTTGCCCTCAATGAAAGCATTTACACGTTAGAAGAACAAAAATTCAGGACCCACAGCCAAAGCTGCAGGTCCTTGATTTCATTGGAGCCGATAATAGGATTCGAACCTACGACCCCCTCATTACGAATGAGGTGCTCTACCAGCTGAGCTATACCGGCAATATAAAAGATACAAGAAGTATTGTAACTCAATCCGGCAATTTTTGCAATAGTTAAAGCCGCCACCGCAGAAATTTCTCTGACGGCGATTGTTTCACCCACTTTTCGCTAATGCACGACCATTCTCCGGAACCTCCGAAATGCCGCTTTGGATAATTCCCAGCGGCCCCGGTCGCGATTCCATCCGGAGAATATTATCCATCAGCGAGCTTACCGCGTCCCGGTTGCTGAACAACGCGGCCGCAATGTTGCCGTCCAATTTTCTATTATTCACCATCTCACGGATGATATGCTCGACTTTGTGGATCGGCAATGCCGAACGGTAGGGACGGTTCTCGGTCAGGGCGACAAAAACATCCGCTACGGATACAATTCGCGATCCCAGCTTCAGGGAAGACATTTTGTGGCGAAACGGGTAGCCGCCACCGTCCAGGGTTTCATGATGAAACGCCGCCCATTCGCAGATCAGTTCAAAACCGTCAATTTGTTCCAGGATCCGGTAGGTGTAGTATGGATGCTGCCTGATAACCGCCAGTTCCTGCGACGTCAGCTTGCCGGGTTTTTCTAAAATTTCATTGGGAACAGCCAATTTCCCCAAGTCATGAAACAGTCCGGCGATCCGGATCATCTTGACTTCATCCGTGCTAAAGCCGATCACTTCGGCCAAAAAAGCAGCCACCATGGCCACCGCCCGCGAATGAATGCCGGTGAAACGGCTGGTGCGGTCGATGATGGTTGCAAAAATCTCGGCAATATCCCGCACGTCATCCACGGAAAAACGCAAATAGCCAATACCGCTGGTATCCCGGAAGAAATTCTGGTAGTAGCTGGCGTTGGTCAAATCCAGCCAGAAACTTTCCTGCCGGGCAAAGCCATGCAGGCATTTGACCAGATCCGGGTCAAAATAAGTGCCGCTTAACTCCCGCAGCGCGCTGAGAATCTGTGGCCGCTGCTCGAAGATGTCCACATTGTCCCGGATCAGAATTTCCAGCCGGTCCGCCAGATTGATGATCCGACTGGCCAATGGAATGTCCTTGCCGGCCAGCCGGCTGAGATTGTTGCCGTCCCAGCGGTCATGGTGGTGACGGATAATGTCAGCCAATACGCCCAATTGGGTCGAATCTTTCAGCAGCAAGTAGCCGTTTTCTGCATGCTGATAGACGTCGTCGCCCACTTTCAGCGTCACCAGTTTCCGTCTTTCCGCCCAATTGGAAGCCGCGCCCAGATCATGCAGCAACGCCGCGTAAAACAGTTGTTGCCGTTCTTTCTCCGGCATACCCGCCTCGCCGGCCAGGCGGTCGGCGAGCATCGCGGTACGCCAGTGATGGCGGGATAAACCGCGGGTCGATAATTCCAGGGCGGTGGACAAAGCCGCCACTAAGTTGCTGGGATGAATGCTAAAAATCATGTTGTTTCACCTTTTGTTATTTCACGTTACCTTCTCAGCGTTTCCGTCAAACCAGCCGGTCAACCGCTGCACAAACCAGGTCACCGCCAGCATATCGGCGGTACCGCCCGGACTCACCCAGGCGTCGATAAACGCCCGGTCCATTGCCAGAACAAACGCCCGGCCGGGCTCGGTATACATACCGCCAAGCGCCAGGGCCTGACGGGCCTGCTCGCGCACCCAGCCGCGCATGGTTTCCGGCTGATGCCGGTTCATCACCGTGGTGTCTTCGACGCAAGTCATCAACGCCAACAGCGTCTGAACCAGCGCATCATTAACCGGCAGACCAGCCGCCAACGCTTTTCGCAGCACCGGCAGCCCCTGTTCGCGTACCGCCGGCAGACCGCTCTCCATCTCACCCCGGATGCCGGTGACGCCATACTCCCGGTACAGACGCTCCCCGGCGGTCAAGCCGGCGTGGCGCTCCAGCGAGGGTTTCAGTTCCCTTGCCACAATGCCCTGAACAATGGCCGCGGTCACTGCCAACAGCCGCTTGTCGTCCGTTTTTTCCTGCCGGGCAGCGCACCAGCCGGCGGCGGCGGCGACAATTCCCAGGGAAAACAAGAGCCCCTTCTGAGTATTGATTCCGGCGGTAGCCTGCAGCATGGCCGCATCACCCTCGCCGCCAATGATCCGCAGCACCGGCAGCAGCCGCTCCAGCGGCCCCTGATGGTTCAGACCCGCCTGGGCGCAACGGGCCAGTGCCGGTGACAGCGCCGCCGAACTGGACATAAAGGTGTAAAAATCCATATCATGGTGAGCGCCGGCGTTCACCCGGTCCACCAGACCCGGCGCCGGCGTCGACGTCACTTCGAACAGCATGGCTTCCACCGCCAGCGCGCCGACGGTTTCCGCCACTGCGGACAACTGCCGGGTGGACGCAGCGGCAAACCGGTCCAGCAAAGATTCCGCCGCCACCACCACCGCCGCTGCGGTGTGGCGCCGTTCCCGCATACAAATCAGAGCGGGGCCGCCGCAAACCAGGCAGCCCCGCTCGCCGGACCCGGGCAAATCACGGCGGGACAGTTGTCGCCCTTCCCGGTCAAACACGTCCAAGTCCAACAGCCGGGCAAAAGGAACGGCTTCCTCCAGTTCCATGGCCACGGTCTTGGTTGCCGGTCCGTCCTGTTCCACTGCCAGTAAAATTTCCGGACCGGTGGGCAAATACGCTCTTTCCTCCGCCACCACCGTCAAACAGCGGTTCACATCCGTAGCGGCCTGCGCGGCCAAGCGGCGGACCAGCGCGCCGTCCTTCACCGGCCCTGGCATATTGATAGTCAAACTGACCAGAGTTTTTTCATAACGCTGACGAAAAAGGCACTGTCTGGCCTGGCGGGCTTCCTTGGCGGCCAATACATCCTCCAGCGTCAACAGCGAATACGATTTATTGCTCATTGCCGGTCGGAAGCATGTGCCACCGCGTTCAGCGCCGTCACGATCCGATCCAGTTCATCGACCAGACCGGGGTAAGCGCCGCTTTTGCGGAACGCCTGCACCAAAGCGCCATAATACCACAAAACACCGTCTTTACCCGCCTGGAACCGCTGCCACAGATCATCGCCGTGAGAACGGCAATCAGCCAAAATGCTGCGGGCATTATGAATTTTATCGGCTAGCGACACCAGGAGGGAATCTTCCGGTTTATCGGCCAGCTTGGCCACATAATCTTCTTTGCGTCCCCGCCAGGGTGGTTTGGGATGAATCCAGCTGTCGGTGCAGTCGGTCACAATATCCGCCACCGTTTCGCCAAATAAAACCCGGATTTCTTCCAGTGTTTCCCGTCCGCCCTGATCTTCCGCCGCGTCGTGGAGCAGCGCGGCGATACAGGTATCTTCATCACCGTCATTTTCCATAACAATAGCGGTAACCGCCAACAGATGGGAAGCATAGGGTACCCCACTGCCTTTACGGAACTGTCCTGCATGCAGCCGCACCGCGTACTGCAACGCCTGTTCAAATTTTTCGGTTAATTTTTGATCCATGACAACGCCTCCCGGAGCTGTTTTTGCATATTTTTATCATACTCTATCCCGACGCTGTTGACAATGGCAGACCCGGCGAGATGAAGTTTTCATCGCGCCGGGTCCGTAGATTTTAGGAATTGAAATGACGGCAGCCGTTTTCACTGCAGCGGTTCGCGCTGCGGATCAACCGAACATGGCAATGCCCAGCGGTGTTACCAGTAACGGATGCGGCGGCACATGCACCGGCCGGCCGAATGCTTTGCCAAATTCATCGGCAAACCCCGCCAGGTACGCGGTACCTCCCACCACGTACACCGGATAATCCCGGTATTCATCCCGTCCGGCCAGCATTTGATTGACAATGGTGGCCATTTTTTCAATCACCGGTAAAATCACCGGCGTAATTTCCCGGTGGCGGCCCGGGTCTTTTTTGATGATCTCCGCTTCTTCAAAGGCGATTTTGTATGCGCCGGCCAGTACCAGCGACACGTGGGTCCCGCCGGTGGGTTCGTCGGCGGTAAACACCAGTTCCCCTTCTTTTAGCACGGCAATGCCGGTGGTTCCGCCGCCGATATCGACGACAATGCCATGGTCAATATTTAATGCCTTAGCTGCCGCCACCGGTTCGTCCACCTGACAAACCGGGTCCAGGCCGGCGCCGGCGATCACATGACTACAGGCCTGCGCGTTACGACCCACAGTTCCCGGCGGAATCGCGGTGGCGCCTGTTTCCAGTTTGATGCCCATAATGGCTTCCACTTCTGCTTTCAATTCCTCTACGATAGTGATAGCGCCCCGAAAATCATACACCAACCCATCCTTGACCACCGATGCCCAGCGCAGACTGCCCGCCACCGGATTTCCCTCACTATCGATGACCACCAATACCACGTCCGCAGTCCCCAGGTCCACTCCCACTCTATACGGCCCCGGCAAATCCGCCGCGGTTTTCGTTTCGATCAGACGCTGCAATTCGATGATTTTTCCATACGCTTCCATGGGGTTCTCCTCCTGTCAGGAGCCCGCCGTCACCCGACAAACGCCGGAGCGGTCAAAAGCTCTTTCCGGTATCAGATTCCCGATGATAGCGCCGATTTCCTGTCACAGCATCAGCATTTTTTTATCCACAAGTGCAATTATTTTGCCGAATTCATTGCAACCGCCAGCGGCCCCACGGCCGCCTCCACGGCGGCCAGCAGCGACCCGTCCTCCAATAACTCCCAGACCGCCTGAATATCCGGTGCCATCACCCGGTCTTCATCCAAATGTTCCACCCGGCGACGGATAGCCCGGCAGGCAGCGCCAGTGCCGGTGCCCGGCGTCAGCGGTGCGTGAAAATCAATCCCCTGCACCGCCGCCAGACATTCAATGGCCAGCACGTAGCGCACGTTGCCGGCGATTTCCCTTGCCTGCCGGGCGCCAATGGTGCCCATGCTCACATGATCCTCCTGATTGGCTGAGGTGGGAATGGAATCGGCGCTGGCGGGATGCACCAGTACCTTGTTTTCCGAAACCAGGGATGCCGCCGTGTACTGGGTGATCATCAAACCGGAGTCCACACCGGGATACGCGGTAAGAAACGGCGGCAGATCGCTGAGGTGAGCATCCAGCAGACGGTTGATCCGCCGTTCGGAAATGTTGCCCAGTTCCGCCAGCGCCAGTTTCAAATAGTCCATCACCAGCGCCACTGGCTGACCGTGAAAGTTGCCGCCGGAAATGATGCTGCCGTCGTCGGGCATAATCAGCGGATTATCGGTAGCCGCGTTGATTTCCACCGTCAGCGTCTCCTCCACCCGGCGCAGGGCGTCCTTGGATGCACCATGAACCTGAGGGGCGCAGCGGAGGGAGTAGGCATCCTGCACTTTACCGCAATGAGCATGAGAGGAAATAATATCACTGCCGGCCGTGAGCCGCAACAAATTTTCCGCACTGGCCAACTGGCCGGGATGGGGCCGTACCCGGCTGATCCGGGGATCAAAGGCGGCCCGGGTGCCTTTCAGCGCCTCCAGCGACAACGCCGCCGCCACATCCGCCAGTTTCATCAACTGGTCCGACTCGTACCAGGCCACGCAACCTACCGCCGTCATAATCTGGGTACCGTTGATCAACGCCAGCCCTTCTTTGCCGCCCAGGGTCACCGGTTCCAAACCGGCCGCGGCCAGCGCCGCGGCGCCGGAAACCAGACGTCCGTCCACAAAGGCCTGCCCTTCGCCCAGCATCACCAGCACCAGATGGGACAACGGCGCCAAATCGCCGCTGGCGCCGACCGATCCTTTGGCGGGCACTACCGGATACACGCGCCGGTTCAGCATATTGAGCAGCATCTGCACCGTGGACAGGCGAATACCGGAATACCCCTTGCACAGTGAGTTGGCCCGCAACAGCATCGCTGCCCTCACCACATCTTCCGGCAGCGGTTCGCCCACGCCGGTGGCGTGGCTGAGGATCAGGTTTTTCTGCAGTTTTTCCCGCTGCTCGCGGGAAATGAACACCCGGCTGAAATCGCCAAAACCGGTGGAAATTCCATATACGGGATTCTCTTCCTCCAGCACTTTGTCAACAATCGCCCGGCTGACCGTAATCTGTTCGATCCCCGCCGGGCTGAGCTCCACAGGAACATACTCCCGGGCCACCGCTACCACGTCGTTCAACGTCAAAGAATATCCATCCAATAAAATCATCATTACCGCCTCCTGTTGTTTTTTAGAAAATAAAATAAGGAAGCAAAACACCATACGGCATTTCGCCCCCTCTTGTCTCATCACTCTGGGCTGTGTAACTTTATAACGTTTTTTCGGATCGTGAGCAGGAAGGTTTTCCTTTATACCGGATTCATTCCCAATCCCAGCACTTCATGCTCATAACCTTTCACCGGTGCTCCCATGCTGCCATAGATGGCCACGGCCACCCATTCTCCATCGCTGCCGTCCCCTGGCAGCCTTGGCCCGCGTACGATGCTGTACAACAGTCCCGCGCTGCGCAGTATATTGCCCAGTCCGGTCTGCCCCCGGCAAATTCCGTGGTAGGCCTCCAGTATCGAATGATACAGCGCATGTTCCTCCCGGTAGGGATTATTGATCAAACCCTCACGTTTGGCGGCGGTTTCAATGGCGGCAAAAATTTTTGCTGAATCCATGGAGCCCACTTTGCCTTTGTAGCAGCGATAGCCCCACTGTTGTCCCACTTCCTGCAGCATGGCTTCTTCCGCCGCCGGCTGCAGCAGCAGAAAAACCGCCAGCTTCCCCAGCGTCAGGTTCTCTCGCGACAGTTTTTGCATGAGCTTGCGCCTTTCCGCCCTGGTTTCGTTGCGGTCACCGTCCGTTCCGTTCGCGGCTCATCCCGCTTCTACTAGCTTCCGGCGGACACGGTTTCCGTTCCTTTTCATCATAGTTTAAGCCGGCGGCAATGTCAAGAACGCCGGTTCACTGACTATCTCCCGCTTCCAAACGCCCGGCTTGCTCCCGGAGCGCCAGCGCTCTGATGCGAAAAAAGCCCAAACGCCCGGATAACCCGGACATTTAGACTTTTTCTCCGTTGATACGCAATTAATGACAAACCGCTGCATCCATGCTCAGCGCCACATGCGGCACCGCTTCTTCGCAGTGTTTGACCCAGTGGCTGTACTTGCCGTTGACCGTACATTCATAACAAATGCATTTATAGGAATCTAGACCAGCCAGCAGCGTGAGTCCATCCATTTCCTGCTGCACAAAGTTCGTCAGTGTTTCCTCCAAATCATCAGGCACAAACTGGGGTTTGCCACAAATATGGCAAGGGATAATCATTGGGTTTTCATCCTCTCTTTCCCAGGGCAACCAAACGCGAGAACATTTGACGGCAGTAACCCCTGTTCCGCCAAAATGTCCGAGGTCATCCATGAATTCCTTACATACATTACCCTATTCCCGGCAAACAGTAAATCCCCCAACGGGGGGATTTACAAATTTTATTCAAAAAAAACCGGTGGTGTCCGCCCGGAAATAGTCTCTTTCTTATCCGCATGCAAATAACCGCTCCGCAATTCGCGCTTCGGCCATAGCAAATCGCGCCCCAAAACATCCTTGTCAATTTCCAGCAGTGATGCGATGCGTTCCAGATCATCCGGCTTCACATAATTTTGTCGGTTCTCCAGCTCATGCAGATAAGACACACCGATTCCCGACAGTGCCGATAATTTACGCAACGATATCTTTTTCTCTTTACGCACCCGCTTCAGTGTGGTTTGCTGAACAAAAATATTCACGCCATCACATCCCTATCGCATCTGACAAACAGACAACGGGTGCACTCCGCCGCCATTCCCGTTGCCTAGTACCACCTTATCCTGTTCCCGGGTTAAAGTAAATAACTCAAACGGGTAATCTTTCCGGGTCAAGAAAAGATAAAAAAACAGGCCTCCTTCCGGAAACCTGCTTCTCTGTTGTCCTACTGCTGGCAACCGCCACAGCAACCGCCGCATCCCGCAGGCGCGCCACTGCCGGTACCACAGGGCGGTCCTCCCTCCGTCTGGCGAGGAGGTGCCATCACCGACAGGCACTTTTCCAGCCGGACTCCTCCGCATTGGCTGCAGGGGTGTCCCGCTTCCGAACTGCCTACCGGCTGCAACACTTCGATCAACTGGCCGCAATCATAACAGCGATATTCATAAATCGGCATGGTTCTTCATCCTCCGTTATCCGCTTCTCAGGGAAGCGCCGTTTCACTTCCGAAGGCCCCGGCGCGGCGGCTCCCTGTCCATCATTATAACGTAAAATGTTGAAACATTCATCGTGTAACCGTGGTTCTCCGAAATTTTTAAGCTTTAATATCCACTGCCGATGCCACCGTTCCCACGGCGGCTTTGGCCACGGCCGCACCGCTCTTGGCGGTATTCCCGGCAGGAGGCGTCCCGCCGCCGCCAGGAGCCGCACCGCTTGCCTGCGCGCCACTGCCGGTGCTGGTCGTACTGGAGCTGCTGCTGTCCGTGCTTTCCTGTTCCAATTCCAGTAACTGCGACTGTATTCCCTGCAATTGTGCCTTCAAAGACCGTTTTTGATTTTCCTTTTCTTCCGCGCTGAGCGCTTGATTCTGGTCGATCTTACTGATCTGATTCTGCAAATCCTGCTGTTTTTTCTCCAGCGCTTTGGTCTGCGCATCGCTGCTGCTACTGCTACTCGTGGTACTACTGCTGGTCTGACTGGATTGCAAAAGACTCTGGGTTTGGCCCAGGTTCAGACCACTGGTCGAACTAATTCCTGATATTGCCATTAAAACAACTCCTCTCTGCGTTTTCACGCATACCATCATTTTCCCATATTTCGATTTATTTTATTGGAATTTCGTTGGTTTTTTAGTCCTTACTGTCGCTATATCCAGTAAATCTCCTGGTTTTCATTGGATTATCTTTGGAAAAATTTAATGCAATTCAAAGGATGATCCTTTACAATAAAGAAGAAAAGTCCATGGCTGGCCAAAACCTCACACGGATGTGCGGTAAAGGATGTTCCTTGATGAAATTACTACCGGATAAACATGAACAAAGACGAGGCAGGGTATTTTCTCCCCGCTTGCCAAGGCAGGCTGCGGCCGGCGAATCCACCGCAGATTCGCACCGTTGCCACAGTAGCAGCCGGAGAAATGCCCCGCGCCATGCCGTCTGGGGAGTAAATTATGAGCTTCAAAAGGACAAAGATGTTTCAAAAACTGCGACTTAGGCTTACCGTCATCAATGTCGCCATCATTCTGGGTTTGTTTTTCATATTAAGCGGTGGTGTCTATTATCTGGCTCAGATTGATATGACCCGGCACAGCAACAATCTTGCCCAACGTCTTATCCGTGATATTCAAACCGGCCGCCTTAAGGATTTGCCGGGCCGAAACGACTTCCAGCCCCGTGGCGATGCCCCGCCGAAGTTTATCCCGGGACCGCCGCTTCCAGCTGGCGATCCCAACGGCGGTCCCGGTGGCGGTCCTCCGGGACCACCGGAAATGTCGTTCTTTTTTGTGAAAACGGATACGTCCGGTGCTATCACCTATCAATCTTCCGGCCAGTTACTGGATACCGGCTCCCTGGCCAGATTAGTTGCGCAAGCCCTGCAGGCAGAACCGGAGCAAGGTCCCCTGACGCTGGCGGGTACCCATTATACGTATTTCAGAGCCCCGCTGGAAGATCCGGCCGGAACTCTGTTGCTGTTTCGCGACCTCACTCAGGAAATCAATATGCGTCAAGTTCTGCTGACTTCGCTGATCGTCGTCAGTCTGGTTTGCGCGCTCCTTTCCTTTGGCGCCAGTTTTTTCCTGGCCAACCGGGCCATGGTACCGATACAGCAAGCCTGGCAACAGCAGCGGAATTTCCTGTCCGATGCCTCGCACGAACTGCGGACACCGCTGGCTGTCATTCAGACCAATCTCGCGGTACTGCGGCAAAACCCGGAGGAAACAGTGGGCAGTCAAAGCAAATGGCTGGATAATATTCACGAAGAAACCGCCTGCATGGCCGGTTTGGTCGATTCCTTGCTGTTTTTGGCCCGGGCAGATTCCTCCCAGCAGCCGCTGAATAAAGTATTCCTTTCCTTCAACACGCTGTTACAGCGGACCGTGTCCCCGTTCGAAGCGGTCGCCGCCGCCAAAGGCGTATCCCTGACGCTGGCTGAGATTGCTCCGCTGGAGGGCCGCGGCGACGAAACCCAGCTTAAACAGGTTTTTAGCATTCTGATCGACAATGCTATCCGCCACACCCCAGCCGGCGGCAGCATTCGGCTGTCCGCCATGAAAACCGCCGATGCCGTCCGGGTCACGGTGACCGATTCCGGCGAAGGCATCCCGACCGAACACCTGCAAAAAATCTTTGATCGCTTCTATCAGGTGGATACTTCCCGCAACAAAGGCGGTGCCGGCTTGGGCCTGGCCATCGCCCGCTGGATCGTCGAGAACCACGACGGCAGCATTGCCGTGACCAGCATTCCCGGCAGAAAAACCTCGTTTATCGTCGAATTTCCCTTGGTACGATAACGAACAAAGGAGATAGCACCCATTGAATAAAACAGTATTAATCGCCGATGATGAAGAACGTCTGCGCAAACTGGTGACTGACTTTCTCCTTCGGGAGGGATACCGGATCAAAGAAGCGGCGAATGGCCGTCAGGCTCTGGAAATCTTAGACGCGGAAGTCATTGATCTGGTCATCCTCGATGTGATGATGCCGGAGCACGACGGTTGGACCGTATGCCGGGAAATCCGCAAAAAATCTAATGTTCCCGTCATCATGCTCACCGCCCGGGGCGAGGAAGTGGACCAGCTCTTCGCCTTCGAAATCGGCGCCGATGAATATATCACCAAGCCCTTCAGCCCTAAGATTCTGACCGCCCGGGTCAATTCCATTTTTCGCCGGTTGGAACGGGAAAAGACGGCTACTTACGGTGACCTCGCCGTAGACGCCACGGCCCGCCAGGTAACCATAAACGGTCAGTACCTGGACCTGAGTCCCAAAGAATACGAGCTACTATTGTACCTGTCGGAAAACCGGGGCCAGGCTCTCAGCCGCCAACAAATTCTCAATCATGTCTGGGATTATGACTATTGCGGTGATCTGCGGACGGTAGACACTCACATCAACCGTCTCCGGATCAAGCTGGGTGAAAAAAATACCCTTATCCAGACCATTCGTGGTTTTGGGTATCGATTTGAGGCAGAGAAATGAAACGATCCATCCGGACCAAACTTTTTTTGAGCCTGGTTGCTCTGGTCCTTTTTTTTGTATTGATGTCGATCGGTCTGACCCTAGTGGGCCTGGAAGACTACTATATATGGCAAAAGAAAGCAATACTGGTGGCCAATAGCAAAGCGATTGACGACCTATATGCCGGAAACCCGGAGGAGATTTCCCTGGAACTGGAACGCCGGGGCAATACTCTGGGCGCCGGCATTCTCATTCTGTCGGGAGATGGCAACATGAAATACAGCTCTTTCGGCCGCATCATCAATCAGAAACTGCAGCAACCCTTTGCGCCACCGCCCAAAAAGTCCGCACCGGACAATGCGCCACCACCCGGCCCGCCCGGGTCACCCGGTTCACCCGCCCACATTTCCAAGGGCCGGGAAACTATTGACGACCGCACCGTACTGGAACTTCAGCAAGATCAGCACCTGCGGATTGATTTTTTGCTGGCGGAGCGGCGGTTAAACAATGGTGATACCCTGATTCTGCGGCAACCGCTAGCGCCGGTTAAGGAAAGCGTCGCCGCCACGGCACAGTTTACCGTCTTCACCGGTTTATTGGCCCTGTTGCTCGGCAGCCTTTGGGCTTTCGTCTTCGCCGGCCGGATCACGCTGCCGATACGGGAATTGAACCGGATCGCCCAGAGCATGGCTCAGCTGAACTTTTCCCAAAAATGCACCATTAACAACCGCGATGAAATTGGCGAACTGGGCCAGAGCATCAACCGCTTGTCACTGCAACTGGATACGGCAATTTCTGAACTCAATCAAAAAAATCGCCAGCTGATGGCCGACGTTGAAAGAGAGCGGCAGTTGGACAAAATGCGCAAAACCTTTGTATCCAGCGTCTCCCACGAACTCAAAACCCCGCTGGCGTTGATTTTGGGCTACGCGGAGGGCTTGCGGGAAAACGTCGCCGCCGATGAGGAATCCAGAAATTTCTATTGTGGCGTCATTATTGATGAAGCGTCAAAAATGGATCATTTGGTCAAAGACCTGTTGAATCTCTCCCAAATCGAATCCGGCCTGTTTCAATTAAACCGCTCCGATTTTGACCTGGCCGCCACCCTCCAGGCCATGGTGCTCAAATATCAGAACATGCTCAAAGACAAAGGCGTCACCGTCGAACTCCAGGTTGCCGAAAACACTTTGGTCAACGGCGATGTCCTGCGGATCAGCCAGGTGCTGTCCAACCTTTTTGACAACGCCATCACCCACGCTGAAACGGATAAAACCGTGAAAATATCCGTCGTTTTAAATGAAGAAAACACCCGGGTCCAATTCTATAATTCCGGCAAACCGATACCGGAAGAAAGCCTGGAAAAAATCTGGACCAGCTTTTATAAGGTCGATGCGGCCCGCACCCGCAAAAGCGGCGGCTATGGCCTGGGGCTTTCCATTGTCCGCGGCATTCAGGATCTTCACGGCCAGTCCTACGGCGTCGAAAACGCTCCTGCAGGTGTAACGTTCTGGTTCGACCTAAAAACCACAAAAATACTATAATTCAGTGAAACTCCTGTAACAAAACTGTGACATTCCCCCTTCATAATACAATCATACCCACAAATCACAGCAACCAATGAAAGGGGAATGACCATGAACAATCTATTATCCTGGAAAGCCGTCGGCTATCTTTTGCTGGCCGCTTGCTTTCTTGTCTCCGGCCTCAGCCTGGCAGCCGTTTCCGCAGCCCCGACGCCGGGCGCAAATCCCGGTGAATGCCGTGAAGGAACACCGCCGCCACCCGAGAAACAAGACCGAAAAGCACAGCTGTCCAAAGTGCTGGCGACACTAACCAAAGAAGGCCGGATCACTCCGGATCAGGCCAACCAACTGCAAGTCTTTTTCCGGGAAAAAGAGGCCCAGCATAAAGCAGAATTTGAAAAAATCCGCAGCCTGACCCCCGAGGAGCGCCAAGCTTATTTCCAGCAAAATCCGCCGCCCCGCCACGACATCATTGGAGATCTGAAAGCCGCCGCCAATCTGACGGGGGAACAAGCCAAACTGGTCGCCGAAGCCCTGCGGCCGCAAATGCCGCCGCCCCCACCGTTTAATGAGCAAAAAACCAATGACATCTTGGCCAGATTGGTGGGCGATAACACCATTACTGCCGATCAATCCGACAAACTTGTCCGTTTTCTGAAAGAAAAATCCGCCCAGCATCAGGCAATGTTCGAAAAAATCGGTAAAATGACGCCGGAAGAACGCCAAACCTTTTTCCAGCAAAATCCGCCGCCCCGCCATGATATGGTGGCCGATTTACAAGCCGCTGCCGGGCTGACACCCGAACAGGCCAAAGCAGTGGCCGAGGCTTTCCGCCCGCCACATCATCAACATCCGCCCCTGGCGCAGCCGGGATTCAACCCACCGCCCCAGGAGCTGCTGAATTAAAATTGTATCAACCAAAACATCAACATACGGTTCCTGACAGCAAGCTTATCCACTGACAATCTGTCACTAAAACAAATAAAAAAAGGTGGTTACTATTATGAATAAAACATTTAAGCAAGGCGTTCTCTACATGCTTCTTGCTACCATTCCCTTCTTTTTGCTCAATACCGCACCGGCTGCGGCATCGCCGCTGACCAGTTTCCTGCAGGCAGCAGTAAAGTTAGACGCTCCGGACCGTGACGCCCCCCCTAACCACGACCAGCAGCGTGAAGACCGGGAACGCCAGGAACGGGAGCGGCAGGAACGCGAACGTCAAGAGCGGGAGCGCCAGGAACAGGCCAAGCATCATCACCAACAGCAAGAACAGCCGCCCCGCCCCGACGATAACGATCGCAACAACCATTAAACCTAAAAAAGTAACTAAAGACTCCCCCGACGGCAAATTTCGTTCCTGCCGTCAGGGGGGTTTCATTCTGTCTTACACAATCATTTTTTCCTTCAGTTCCTGGGCCAAATCCCGTCCCTTCAGCATTTCCACAATCGTCAGGGCAAAATGGAACACCGTGCCCGGCCCGCGGGAAGTAATCACCTTTCCATCCACCACCGTCCGACCGCTCCGGTTCACCTCGGCCCCCTGCAGATAATTCTCATAGCCGGGATAACAAACCGCCGCTTTTCGCTTCAGCAAACCCAGCTTGCCCAACACCATCGGTGCCGCACAAATCGCGGCAATCCAGCGATCCGCACCAGCAAACTCCACCAGCCGCTCCTTTAAGCCGGCATGCGCATCCAGCAATTGCACTCCGGGACCACCCGGCAGAACCAGCATATCCACCCCGGCATCCGGCGCCGACTCAAACAAATTGTCCGCCAGTACCGTCAGTTCATGCGCTCCCTTGACTTCCCGGCGACCAGTGATGGAAACGGTTTCGACAGTAATCCCGGCCCGTCGCAAAACATCAATGACCCCCACCGCTTCCATTTCTTCAAAACCATCCGCCAAAAATACCTGCACTTTCATTTTCACCACAACCTTTCCGTCTCTTCTCACCGCCTGCCGGATTCCGTATAATGCCTTCCGACTGACGGCTATCGGCAACATGCCGATGTTGCCACCATTATATCACAAGATATCTCCCGTCTATACAGCGCCAATCACCACATTTCTTTCTTATCCACATCTTTCCCGGCAGATTCTCGCTCTCATCCCTTGCTTTTTGAGCATTTTTTCGATATAATAACTTGCGTTGGGACGACAGTCACTGACGCAACCACATACAAGCGGGCGTGGCTCAGCGGTAGAGCATTGGCTTCCCAAGCCGAGGATCGCGAGTTCGAATCTCGTCGCCCGCTCCAGTAAATTCAAGAGTTTGCAGGTTTTTTGCAGACTTTTTTTTGTTTTTTCAAAACAGTTCCGGCAATATTCCTACAATATAAAAATCTTCTTTTGCTTTTATTTCTCAAATAACTTTCTTATGACGTTTTCTAGGGGATTTTATGAAGTCCATTACGCCAAAGTTAGATAACGTAAAATAAGCCATCTCTTTTATTCATTTTCAATGAAGCTAATCAAACCGCTTTCCGTCATTTCTCAAACGTGGTACAATGCGATCAAAGGAAGGTGCCCAAAATGAAAACCGAATACATCCGAGTAAGGATTGAACCCCGTTTAAAGAAATCCGCAGAAAGTTTATTTGATCAACTTGGGCTAAGCAGCAGCGAAGCGATAACATTATTTTATAAACAAGTGGAGTTACACCGAGGATTACCTTTTGCTGTCCGGCTACCCGAAGCAAATGCAGAAACAATATCTGCCATGGAATCCACAGATAAAGACGAGGGACTAACTCGCTGCAATGATGCAGATGATATGTTTGAAAGGCTTGGCATATAGATGCTAAAGCCGGTTTACGGAAATCAGTTTGAGAAAGATGTGAAACTCGCACAAAAACGCCGAAAGAACCTCGATTCCCTCAAGGATATTATTCGCAAGCTAATTGCAGAAGAATCACTGCCTTCAAAGAACAAAGATCATGTATTGATTAGAACTTTCAAGGGACGCCGTGAATGTCATGTTGCTCCGGATTGGGTGTTGATCTACAAGGTTGAAGGCAGTGAAATCACATTTGAACGCACCGGCAGTCACAGTGATTTGTTTAGGTAAATAAGATGGCGCGGCGAAGTGCTCCCCCTCGCCACCAGCAGTCATTAATCCTTACAACAATTTCTTGTCGAAACCTAAAATTTCAATAATAGTCTTCGCTCCCTCGTTAAAGCCCTTGCAAAACACTGCCTGTTTTGTTGCCGACATAATGAATCCCGCAGTGCTGTCGAGTTCGAACAGTAGCGATCGGTGTTCCTCGGGGTCAAAACCTTGAATTGGCGATTTATAGTGTTCCCGGAAATCCAAACCTTCTAGCAGGTCGCCGGAAGGCTTTTTCGTATTGTATACATTTTTAACCGCATCTTTTCTCCCTTTAATGACAGGTATCAAGCTATACTTTGTCGAAGTAAAATTTTACATTTAAAAACAGAAGGAGGTCTCGTTATGGTATTTAAAAAAAGATCTAACCTTATCTTTAGTTTCGTCATTGCGTTAATACTGCTCAACATTACCTTTTTCACCAACGTCAGCGCCGCGGAAAGCGGCAAGCAGCATGCACCGGACACCGAAGCCCTCATCACCATTGTTGAGCACAACGCTGACCTGAAACGCATGTTGATCCAATCCATCGAGCAGGCCAGACGGATTAATCCTGACCGGGAAACCAATCCGGCCCAGTCTTTGGAAGAGTACTATGACTATGTTGATTGGGCGACCAAAGCTATGCCATTCAACATCCTGCCTTCCGCAGAAAGCTACCCGAAATTATACGAAAGCATCGATCAAAGTTTAGACTATTTCTATTTTGTCATCGATCAGCCTTTGGATGAACTCAAAGGCAAGGGTTACTACTATAATTCCGTGCAATATGTGGAACCGTACCGTTCCTGGATGATCAATTTCACGAAGCACTGGGGTGAATATTTAAGCACCAAAGGCTCCTGGAACGACGAATTTTATAAAAAAACGCTGGCCGATGAACGATTCGGCATGAACAACGGCTGGTATGAAAGTCCGGAAAGATGGTCCACTTTTAATGACTTCTTCGCCCGCTATTTAAGCTCACCGGCCGCCCGCCCGATTGCGGCAACCGCCAATGAAGCGATTGTTGTTGCTCCTGCCGACTCCACACCGCAGGGTATATGGCAGATTGATAAAGACTCCCGCTTTGTACAGCAAAAAGGGGTTCAGCTAAAATCCGCCAACTTTAATTCCATAGCGGATATTCTCGGTCCGAACAGCGCTTATGCCGGCGAGTTCGCCAACGGTGTGTTGACGCATACGTTCCTGGACGTGAACGATTACCACCGCTATCATTTCCCGGTCAGCGGCACCATCAAGGAAGTCCGCACGATCCTTGCCGATGATGCCGCCGGCGGTATTACGGTCTGGGACGCCAAACTGCACAAGTATGTATTGGAAGACCAGATTCCCGGCTGGCAGGCCATTGAAACCCGGGCCTGCGTGATTGTCGATACGGGAAAATACGGTCTGGTGGCAGTATTGCCGATCGGTATGTCGCAGGTTTCCTCCGTTAACTTCGAGGAAAGCGTTCAAGTCGGCGCCAAAGTTAAAAAGGGTGATCCGCTTGGTTACTTCTTATTTGGCGGTTCCGACATTGTCATGCTCTTTCAGTCCAAAGCGGGCTTTGAATTGACCGCTCCCGCACTGGACGCCAATTCCTACAAGCATATTTACATGGGCGAAGCTTACGGAACAATGCAGGGCGCAAAAAAATAACCGGTTAAAATCGCCCGCAACCAAAGGCTGTGTCGAAACGAAAATTTCAACACAGCCTTTTTTCTATGGGCATAAATTTTTCTTCCCGCAAACGATAAAATAATAAAATTTTAAGATCGCTGTGCTACAATATTTCTAATTGCATCGGAATAAAAATCACGCCGTTTTATCGCCAGGCGACCTTCGTATTGGATGGAAAGCACCGATGCTTGGGGAGGATACCTATGCTAAAACTAACACAATGCTTAATCGTAAAAAATGAAGAACAAAACTTACCCCGTGCTTTAAATTGGGGGGAAAATCTTTTTGATGAGCAAATTGTGATTGACACCGGGTCCAGTGACGGTAGCGTTGCCCTCGCAGAAAAACTGGGTGCAAAGGTAATGCATTTTGCCTGGATTGATGATTTTTCCGCCGCAAAGAATTTTGCCATTGCGCAATGCACGGGCGAATGGATATTTTTCCTGGATGCGGATGAATATTTTGCCGCTGAGCATGTGCCGTTACTGCGGCCGCTTATCGAGCGGATCAGCGGATCGTCTGTTAAGGAAGAGGAAGAAATTCGCCCCTATAATGTTGTTGAAACTCCCTGGATCAATGTCAGCAGCAACAAATTTTCGCAGCAGGCCCGCATCTTCCGGAATGTTCCGTATCTGCGCTACAGCGGCGCAATACACGAGCAGATTCACGCGCTGCCCGGAGGCTATCTCCGGGTCTACGCCGGAACCGACGCACCCGCCATATTGCATGACGGGTATGTGTGGACCAGCGCCGACAGTAAGGGAAAAAAAGCAGCACGAAATTTTGAAATTGCCAGAAAAGCCCTGAAAAAATCGCCGAACTGCTCTAAGCTTCAACTGTTCGCAGCGGAAGCACTAATGTTCAAAGGGGAATACCTCAAGGCGGAGAAATTTTTTTCCGAAGCAATGAAAAATGCCGACGGCTCGATATGGCCGGAACGTGCCCGCGAAGGATACAAGCAATGGTTGAACAATTATCTGAACAGAAACGATTCCGGAACCAACGTTCCGCGTGACAGACTGCCTGGCGCGATGAAGGTTCATGCCGAAGCGGTGGCGAAATTTCCCGACGATGCGGACTTTGACATTCTGCTCAGCCTGCTCTGCTTCAAGGCCAAGGATATTTTGAATACGATACTGTTTTTCAATGCTTCGCTGGCGAAAAAGAACGGCAGAATCACGGAAAACCTGATGGCTTCCAACAGTGAAATATATCAAAGGCTGCGCGTCACCTGCGAAAAGCTAAGAAACCACTGATCCGATAAAACGGGGCTGGCAAAAGCCGTTTTTACATATCATGGATAAGTAAAACCTCAACAAAAAAGACCGGGGCAGCAGCCCGGTCTTTTTAATTGTTTTTGTTATGGCGTCTCTGGTTTGCCCGGCGTTTCCGGCGTCACTTTAAACCAGGCGGCGTACATCGCCGGCAATACCAGCAGCGTCATGACCGTAGCCCCCAGTAATCCGCCGCCGATCGCCACCGCCATCGGCCCCCAGAAAGTGCTGGGAACCAGCGGCAGCATCCCCAGTATGGCCGCCATGGCCGTCAGCATGATGGGCCGGAACCTCAGTACGGCGGAATTAATGATGGCCTCCCAGGGTGTCTTCCCTTCGTCGATATGTTTCTCAATCTGATCGATCAAGATAACCGAGTTGCGGATAATCATTCCGCTCAGCGCCAGAATTCCCAGCTGGGCCACAAAACCCATGGGGCGTCCGGTCAGCAGCATTGATATGGCGACTCCAATGATCCCCAGCGGGGCAGTCAGCAGCGTCAGAATCATCAGGGACACTTTTTGCAATTGAAACATCAGCAGGACCACGATCACCACGATCATCGCCGGTACCGTTTTGAGCAAAAAGCCAATGGAACTCTGACTCTTTTCCGCGGAGCCCGCAACCGCGATATTATAGCCTGCCGGCAGATTCTCACGCATTGCTTTCAAGCTTTCATAGAGTTTTGTCGTGGCGTCGGTTCCCGTCACTCCCGGCACAACGTTAGCCTGAACGGTAATCGTCGGTTCGAGGTTGTAACGCCAGATAACGCCTTCTTCCGCATCGTAACTGATTTTAGCGATTTGTTCCAGCGGAACAAACTTGCCGTTGCCGATATGTACCGGCAAATCTTTTATTTTCGCCAGATCATTCCGATTTTGGGGATCAATGCGGAACACGATGCCCACGGTTTTATCCTGCTGATAAAACTCAGCAATAGACGCTCCGGATAATTGTGTCTGCAGGTCCTGCGCCAACCCCTGACTAGAAAGCCCCAGCATCCTGGCCTTGTCCTGGTCAATGGTCAAATGCATGGTTTTACTTTTTTCATCCCAGTCGAAATTAATATCGGTTAAACTGGGGTTCTTGGCCATAACCGCCCTCACTTGTCCGGCCAGTTCGCGGACTTGCTCGTGATCGTAGCCGTTAACCCGCAGCATCACCGGATAATTTGAAGGTGGTCCGGTTTGAATGTACTTGATATTGCCCCGCACACTGGGAAATTTTTCGGCAAACAGCGCCGTAATTTTTTTATGGACAACCTCGCGGGCCTCCAAATTCTTGGCCACAACAATAAACTGGGCATAGTTGGTCATCGGCAGTTTGGGTTCCATGGTCAGAATAAACCGTGGCGCTCCCTTGCCGACATAATAGCTGTAGCTTTCAATGTCGCCATCGCCGGCCAGGCTGTCAGCAAGTTTTTGGGCTTCCTGTTCCGTGGCCGTCAGCGAGGCACCGCTCGGCAAGTTCAGTTCCACAATCAGTTCCGGGCGCACAGATGGCGGAAAAAACTCCTGTTTCACCAGTTTTAACAGAAAGAGCGAGCCAATAAACGAGGCCACGGTAATGGCCAACACCATTTTTTTATGAATCAGGCAGAAGGTTAAAATCCGACGGAAAATATGATAGAATCTTGTCTCATACAAATCATGACCGCTCTCGCCCGCATGCTTCGGCTTGATCAATTTGTAACCCAACAGCGGCGTCACTGTAACGGATACCACCCAGGAAATCAGCAGGGCCATCGTGATGACCGGAAACAAGCTGCTGGTAAACTCCGCCGCATCTCCTTTGGAGAAACCGATGGGTATGAAACCGGCCGCAGTAATCAGCGTGCCGGTCAGCATCGGAAACGCAGTGGAAGTATACGCGTAGCAGGCAGCGTCAAAGCGGCTCCAGCCCTGCTCCAGTTTGACAGTCATCATCTCAATGGCGATAATGGCGTCGTCAACCAGCAGGCCCAGTGCAATAATCAACGCCCCCAGCGACACTTTGTGCAAATCGATGGCCGCCATTTCCATGCAGGCAAAGATTCCGGCGATGACCAGCGGAATGCACAGCGCCACCACAATACCGGACTGAAATCCCAGGCTTAGAAAGCTGACCGCCAGCACGATCACGATGGCTTCGGCCAGAGATTTAATAAATTCGCCGATGGATTCCTTAACCACTTTGGGTTGATTTGACACCTGATGAATTTCCATCCCCAGCATCAGATCTTTTTTAATTTTCACCAGCGTTTTATCCAGATCGGCGCCCATCGTAAGGATGTTGCCGCCTTTGTCCATGGAAACGGCAATCCCAATGGCCGGCTGCCCGTTGAAAAACATTTTCGGATCCATCGGTTCGATGTATGACCGTTTGATTTTGGCCACATCACCAAGCCGAAACGTCCGGCTATTGGTCCGAATCGGCAGATTGGCCAGTTCGTCCACATCTTCGAACAGGCCGGATACCCGTAAATAGACATCGTCGGAACTCGTTTCCACCATACCGGAAGCAGCCATGCTGCTTTGCGCCTTAACCGAATTAATAATCAGATTCGGGTCGATTCCCAACTGCGACAGTTTGGTGCTTTCCATTTCAATAAAAATCTTTTCCGGCTGTACCCCGGTCAGTTCCACTTTTTTCACATTCGTCACACCCAGCAGAATGCGCCGGATCTGTTCCGCCTTTGCCCGCATTTCCTCATAGCTGAAGTCCGCTGCCGTAAGGGCGTAAACATTGCCGAAAACGTCGTCAAACCGGTCATTGTAATACGGCCCGGCCACTCCCTGCGGCAACGTTCCCTGAATGTCCTTCACCATGTTGCGCACTTCCAGCCAGGTGGGGCGAACGTCTTTTTCATTGATTGACTCTTTCAGGTTCACATAGATCACGGCCTGCCCCGGAGTCGAATAGCTTTTTAAATAATCCAGCCCCGGCGTATCCTGCAGTTTTTTCTCAATTTTGTCAGTGACCTGCTCTTCCACCTGTCGGGCACTGGCGCCCGGCCAGCCAACCGAAATCACCATTTGCCGGATGACAAAGTCGGGATCTTCCATTCTTCCCAGCCGCTGATAGGAAAATACGCCGCTGACAAACACCAGAAAAACAAAAAAGTATACTATCTCTTTGTGCTCCAGTGCCCACTCCGTTAAATTAAAGGTCTTCATGTGCGCACCTTCTGCCCTTCCCGCAGCTTCTGCACCCCGGCGGTTACAATCTCATCCCCGTCCTGGAGTCCCGCCAGCACTTCCACGGTACCGTCACCAAACACGCCGATTTTTATCGGCCGCAAAGTAACTGCCCCTTCCCGGATCACCCAAACACCGGGAGCATCCCCCGTCTGATAAATGGCCGACAACGGAATATACACCGTTTTCGAGCCGGTCGGATTGGTCACCGCCACGTTGGCCGTCATCCCCAGATTTATACCGGCCGGCGGATTTAACAGACTGATTCTAACCAGATAAGTGCGGGTCACTTTATCCGCTACCGGAGAAATCTCCCGGACTTTTCCTTCGACAGCCATTCCCGGCAACGCCCAGAAGCTGATCTGGATCTGCTGGGCGCTGCGCATTTGCTCCATCCGGTTTTCCGGCACGCTGATTTCAATTTCCCGTTCCCCGTCTTTCACCAGCGTCAAGACCGACTGGCCGGCGCTGACGACCTGACCGGCCTCAGCGTTAATAGCGGAAATCACGCCGGGGCTATCCGCTTCCAGGACACTATAACCCAGCTGATTGGCGCCCTGGGTATACTGGGCGGACGACTGACGGGCGGAAGCCGCCGCGACTTCATAGGCGTTCTGATAATAATCCAGTTGTGCACGACTGATGGCTCCCTGTTCGAACAATGTGCTATAACGGTTGAAGTTGGTTTCCGCCAGCGTCAATTGCGACTGGGCGGAAGCAACCTGGGCCGAATTGATGTTCACCGTTTGCGTAATATCTTTGGCGTCGATTTCCATCAGGGCGTCTCCCGGTTTGACAACGCTGCCCAGATCCACGTTCCGTTTCAAAATTTTCCCGCCCACCTGGAAGGCCAACTGCGTTTCATAACGTCCCCGCACTTCGCCGGAATAGCTGGCCGTGTCACCGGCAGTTCCTAATTTTATGACTTGGGAACGAACGAGAAAAATTTCTTCCCGGGCCATTTCGGATTTTGAACATCCGGCAAGGCCAAAGGATAGCATCAATAAAAAGAGGGCAGTATAAACGGCAACAGGCTTTTGCATAAAACAACCTCCTTAACGAATCACTGTTTTTTGTTTGCTATTTTTTTACAATTGCATGAACGATAAAATCAATCAGGATGTCGGCATACTCCTGTTCATTTTGTTCCTGGCGCAATGGTCCGGTTCGCGCATAGCTGAACGCCTGAAATAAACGAAATCCTGCGTAAGCAAAAATTCTTTCATTGACATCCCGAAATTTCCCCTGTTCTTTACCTTCGTGAATGATGCCGGCAATGCTGGAGATAATCTCTTCATCAATCATTTCATGATATTTGCGGTTAATGAACGCCACCTGCAAATCGTCGTCCGCCAGTATCCGGGTGATAAAATGATCCTGGTTAAAATAAGTAATCGATTTTCTCACTAGCAAAACTAATTTTTCCAGCGGGTCGGAAACTTCTCCCACCTGCATAAACAACAGTTCGGTTGTTTTATGGCATTCCCGCAGCAAAAGGCATTTAAACATATCCTCTTTGTCGGCAAAATGTTCGTATATTGTTTTTTTGGAAATCTTGCAGTCTTTGGAAATTTCGTCCATGGTCGTCTTTTTGAAACCAAAGCGTTCCATCCGCTCTTTGGCTTTGTCCAGAATCAGGTTTTTCGTATCATTCACTCTATTTTCCCCTTTCAGAAGCCAATATAGCAGCTAAATAACACACTCTCCACTCATAAAC